>JAJDEK010000198.1 GCA_029259875.1 Planctomycetaceae bacterium | reverse complement strand
AGTGAACCGTCATATACTGTGTCATCAACCTGAATTACAAGACCACCGATTACAGATTGGTCTATTGATGTTTCTATTACTGGGGAAAAACCCAGAGCTTCATTCAAACATTGCTTAATACTCGTAAGTGTCTGTTCTGTTAACTCAAACGCAGACCGAACTGTGACCGCTTTTTTTCCGGCTTCAGAGTCGCGTAATGTTTGAATTTGAGTAAAAATCAGTGGTAGAAGCTCCAGTCTTTCATGGCGAGCCAGAACTCTAAGACAACTTGTTAGGAGTTCTGAAGCATGGGGAGCGAATACTCGATCCACCAGGCTTAACCGCTCATCTTTATTGAGCGAGTTTGACATCAACATTTTTCCAAACACTGGTTGCTGAGTCATGGCCAGATCTAGAACTTCGGTAAACTCTTCGATCATGGAATCTCTATCAGATTCTTTAATCGAACCAAGAAATGCTTTGGAATAAACCTTCGCAACTGATCTTGCACTCGGGTCTTCCATCACACTTGGAACATGAGTTTTTACTTCATTCTGATCGTTCACGCGGACCATAACTCACAGCTAAAGGAATAATGATTCAAACTGCACTCGCTTAGTTTGAATAAAAAATTGGGTCTCTAAACTCTTAGTTAGAACTACCTGAAATCTGAGACAAAGCCTCTTCAATCAGTCGTTCGCGGTCGGACTCATTAAGTGCACGTCCTAAGACTTGTTCTGTTGCATCAATGACTCGACCATTCAATTGATCAAATAGATCCTTTAAGGCTAGTTCGCGAGCTCGTTCAATCTCATCAAGTGTATGAGACTTGATCTTTTCCGCTTCCTGTCGTGCCTGTTCGAGGATGTCCTGTTTGATACGATCTGCATCAGAACGAGCTTCAACCATCATTGCCTGAATCTCATCCTGAGCAGCCTCAATTTTGCGTGCATGTTCTTTAACTAAATCTTCAGATTCTTTTTGTTTTGATTCTGCTTTATCGATTGCAGTAATGACTCTTAATTCCCGATCATCCAGTGCTTGAATGAGTGGGCCCCAAGCATACTTTTTGAGCACGAGAATAAAGATCACAAAAACAAGAAATGACCATATTGCTAAGTCCGTTTTCCAATCCAAAGGAGCCCCTTGAGGATGGGATGCGTCTTCAGCCGCATATAATGAGGCTGAAGAATCGATTAATCCACTGCCCAATATCATGCTACTCATGATGATCAACATAATGAGGCAACGGCGTGTGCAAAGACTTTTCAACATGATCAAAGGCTCTCAGTAACCAGAAGAAATAGAAGAGAAACCGTTCTCAGATAATGAGGACGGCTTTCTCTCTAAAAACAGTTTAAGCATACAAAGATAAAATACAGATGATGAGAGCAAAGAATGCTGCACCTTCAATCAACGCGGCTGAAATAATCATCGCTGATTGTATTTGGGTGACTGCTTCTGGCTGACGAGCAATGGCTTCTACTGCTGAGGCACCAATCTTACCAATCCCGAAACCTGCACCAATAATCGCAATTCCAGCACCAACGGCACCAATTGCAGCCAATGAAATTCCACTATCTGCTGCTTGTGCTGCTGCACCCTCTTCATTAACAGGTGCATCTTGTGCCATAGCAGGAACAGCTGTGGCCAATACAACAACGCATGTCACGTACATAATCCGTAAAGCCTGGATCATTGTTATTATCCCCTGACCTTTCTCAACGAGGAACACTCAAACGAAATATACTAAGCAAGTCTGTAACAAAAGCTCTCTGTTCCTCTAGTGAGGATTTACAGCAGCTCCAATAAACAGAGTTGCAAGAAACGCAAAAACATAGGCTTGCAGGAATGCAACAAATAATTCCAGCATGCCAATTGAAATTTGGGCGAGGATGCTCGCAGGCATCACAATCGCCCATAGTCCGGATTCCGCGGTAAGTGCGATAAATCCGAGAAAAACTGCAATGACAGTATGACCCGCCATAATATTGGCAAACAATCGAATCGCCAATACAGCGTGTTTAATTAAAAATCCAACAAATTCAATAACCCAAAGCATGGGGACGAAAATATACTTCATCCAAGGATAAGGAAGGTCCATGGAAGGTGCTAACGATAACCAAAATTGAATGAAACCCTGTTCTCTCGATCCATACATGACGACCGCACAGAATGTTGTAAAGGCAAGTGCGATAGTGACATTTAACTCACCAGTGGCAGATCCTAACCAGGGGAAAGCCCCTAGGAGATTGCAAATCAAAACATAAAAAAAACAAGAGAGTATAAAAGGAAGATACTTATCGGCAGGATGCCCCACTTTTTGTGCTTCGTGCTGATCATGGCCATGGTCGTCGTCATGGTGGTGTCCATACCCGATAGTTGGCCGAACCACTTGGTCACGCATATAGATGACAAGCGTTTCCCAAAAGTTCCACCAGCGACCGGTTACGACCTGCCCGCCACGAGCACGCTTAGCCAACCCGCGAAAAACCAGAAAGAGAAAGACAACTGCCACTAACTGTAATAACATGAACTTCGTGATTTGCAGCCCGAATAAACTCGGCAATTCGACATGAATTCCTCTCGGAAGTTCGAAGTGAGGAAAATCGCGAACATGATGGAATGTATCAGAGTGACCGGAGGCCATTTTTTAAGCTCAATTCAAAAATATATCTAACTCAATACACTGTTAATACTAAACTGCTCCGGCAGATTACCGAATGATCAACAAGGTTTCAACCAATAGAGACACAAAGTAACAAATCAATAGCCAAATCAAAAATTCAGGAAAACGAAAATCAGGCCGCGAGTTTAAAAGGGCGATGGTTCCGATTCCAACGATCATTAATCTTGTCAGAATTGAGATTGTCATAGTAGCCACAGGAGCGACTCCACGAATCAAAAATCCGGATATCAGAAATAGAATGATACCAGGTGTTAGACAGAGTATGGTTGCATACGCAAGACCTTCAACTGCTTTCGATCCTACACTGAAATAGGCAGGCAAACAGAGAACCAGAAACAAACTAATTAACACACCGGCTAGAATGCCACACTGCTTTATGGGATGTCTGTTTGGTGAAAAGGATGACGATAACATTTGATGAATATGATTTGTGTTACTTGACAATTGTTGATCAAAAATGATCGTTGTTCGAATTCTGATTATTGGAATTTTTACTTCTCATCACCCGAATGTGAGTTCGGTTTTTTCGATGATTGATCTTTACTTATTCGTTCTTTGAGCTCTGCTTCTTTAGTCATTCGCAATAAATGCGTCATACCTAAACCAAAACCCAGCACAGCACCGACCACAGTAAGCCAGGGAGTCATTCCCGACTTTTTATCAAGCCAATGACCTAATAAAGCAGGTAATGCCATTTCTAAACTCACCGTTGTCACCCGACTGACCCATATATGGGCTTCGGCGAGCGATGAACGATCCTGCCGCTGCCGATCAGGACTAGGCTCAGGATGCGGCATGTAAGATGCTTTCAATTTTGAAGCAGAAACACTGTTGGGCTTGCTCTGGTAAAAAGAAGCAAACCTGTGAATGACTTTAAGTAGATCACTTTGCTGAGTCAAAGTGGTTGGCTCATCGAAATTTAGTGAATACGATTTTTCTCAAAAATGAAATTCCGTATGTTTATGTCCTATATAGCTTAATCGATCAACTTAATGACCTTGAAACGAGATGAGGTGACAACCTCAAAACTCTCTGACTAGCCCTTTGGGAGGTTAAGTAACTCAGAGGGTTCAAACTCTGCTATAGATTCAATGGATCTGTTTTAACAGGGTTTTAGCTTGTTGAAGCTTAAGTTGGTCCCATGTGTTACGTTTGTACAAAATTTTGACAAGGCTAAAATTATAAGTGCTATTAACATATAGGGATATGATTAAAACAGGGTTAGGGTTCAGGAAATCAAAACACTCTAATAGTTGATTTCTACGACCTTTCATGTTAAAAACAATTCTCTTGTTTCAAGATTAATCTATGTGTCATGATCATAACTATGGCAGTAGAACTCAAAGAAACAAGGTCTATCTAATTACTCAATTTGAGTTCTTTAGATATGCTGATCAAAATTGTTTATGTGGCAATTCTGATCAAGGGGACTTACTTAGTTGGCTTTACATAAGCAAACTGTGGTTCCTGATTATGAGAATTATTATTAGTGGCTTTCTGTTCTGGGGAGAGTAGCGTCCTGGTCGAAATATTGATTTGACGTTTACATATTGTTCATTGCATTCTGATCGTATGAAATAAAGGATTCGATATTCCTGCGGTTACCTGAATGTTCTGAAACGGGGCAGATGTGCTAAAACTTACCCTGACTGTCATGGATGACTAAGGCGATATTAAGACACCGACCAGTGTCTTGGTTGATATTTGGGAGTCCATTCCTAATGTCCCCAGCAGTGATAAAAGCTCTTGAGTGTCAAACTCGTCGTGATCTTGCAGCAACTGCAAAATCGCATGGAATTGCCGGTTGGCATGGCATGCGAAAGCAAGAGTTGGTGAAAGCAATCGCGAAAATCAAAACCAAAAAATCAAAGTCAAAACCAAAGAGTAAAAGCGTTCCTGTCATCAAAAAAACGCCTCGCTCTGTAACTCCTAAACCTGCAGCCGTTCCGGCTTTACCCTCGCAAACTTCTTCTAGTCATCTTACTCCCTCTGAGCATCAGGCAAAAATTCAAAAACTGCTCAAATCAAACGGGCAGGGTTCTCATAGCGAAAAAATGCTGCCAACTTCAGAATCTTCTGAAACCAAGCTTAATGCAGTAGTGAAAGACTCGCATTGGTTGTTGGCAACCTGGACAGTGACTCAAGGAAGCTTAGACCGTGCCAAAGCAGCATTGGGTGCATATTGGTATCAGGCAGTTCCCGTCATTCGTATTTATGATATTACTACGAACGAGAATAGCCGTACAAGTAAAGCGTATGTCAAAGATGTCGAAGTCAAGATCGACTCTGGACTATGGTTTGTGCAAATCGATCAACCAGCTCGATCGTATAAACTACAACTTGGTTTTGTGACACCACAAAACAAGTTCTTTGGTTTAGTCTACTCTCATAAGCTAACACCTCCTATGCCTGAGGTTTCTGAAAAGGGAGGCAAAACAAAACGTAATCTCGACAGTAATTACTCAGCAACTCGATCAAGACGTTATACGTCGCGGGCCGAGAACGGCGGTAGTGCGGCCGCAAGACTTGCACTGCCTTTGACTCTCGATTCCAATGGTGGTTCAAATGGATCCCGCAGCAAAAAAACAAAACGCGAGTTCCATGTGGAAACCGAATTGCTCATTCATGGCACCTCAGATCCACAAGCTGAAGTCATGCTATTAGGAGAGAAAATCCCGGTCAGCAAAGAAGGGCGATTTGCTCTACGATTAAGTCTTCCCAATGGTAGGCAGGTGATTCCCGCCGTCAATACCTCTTCTAATAAACGTCGACAACAAACAATTGTGCTTGCGATTGAACGGAATACGAAAGATCTCGAGCCCGTTCAGCTCGATGAGTAAGGAAATGCGCTCGCAACGCCAAATGACTGACAGAGAGCGCTTCTCTGTCAGTCGGCGTTTCCGTAAAAGACTTCGGTAGCAAGGCCCGTTTTTTCCTTCACCTTCTCAGCGATATGATCAACTTGTTCAGAGCTGAGCGAAGTCACATAATCTTCTGTTGTACGACGCGCGATCGTATAAACCTGAACCAGCTTAATCTGCCCTCCTGACTCAATAAATTCGTTGAGTCGTTCACAGTAGGCATCGATTTCTGCTGCATCAGGTGGTTGCTGATTGACTAACATAAATAAGCTTTGAATCACTATTGGCCGCTGTTTTGCAACGAGTGTGATGTTGTCGAGAATCTGCTGGAATCGAATTTTCGTTCGATCAATGGTTTTGAAGTAGTCTTCCGTGCCGGCATCAAGTTTGGCCCAGATCTCACCCTGATTTTCATCCAATAATTTCAAAGCGTTTTGAGTACTCTCCCGATGAAACATGCTGGCATTGGTGATTAACACCATTTTGACATCATCGGCTTGATGCTTCTTCTTTAAGTCAGCCACTTCTTTGACAATGTTGTCAAAGTTTTTGTAGGTTGTGGGCTCTCCATCGCCCGAAAATGCGATATCGTTCAATCGTCGAAGCGCTTCAGGCACCGATTCAAACTTCGGATCCTGGTAAATTTCGCCACTTATGACGAAGTTCAGCATGTGATCAAGCTCTGCCAGCAACTGTTCGAACCCAACAAAGCGGGTTTCCGACTCTTCTCTGCGATCTACTTGACAGTATATACAGTCAAAATTGCATATTTTGTCGGGATTCAGGTTAACGCCGATCGAAATTCCCTTGCTGCGCCGGGATAGCACCGGGTAAACAAACTTATTCTCATGATAAGTCCGTTGATGCTGCGAGTGCAGAGGCAGTGATGATGATGGCATAGTTCAAAATTCCGGAACGAAGTATTCGGCTCTCTCTTTTTATATGACTGATATCTCAGAAAGACAAGTGGAACTTGATTAGTTATCACCTGAGGCCAAAAATCGGGTTGTTCTGAGATGGGATCAAACACAAAAAACGCGATAGCAACTACCTAAGTCGCTACCGCGTTAATGTTTTCGATGTAATGATAGATCGAATTAGACTTCTTTCGAATCAATCCAAGTCATCATGCGGCGAAGTTCTTTACCAACTGCTTCGATGGGATGCTGTCTGTTCATGCGTCGAATGGCTTTGAATGAAGCCTGGTTGGCTTTATTTTCCAACAACCAGTTTTTAGCAAATTCACCGTTTTGGATCTCAGTCAGGATCTTCTTCATTTCCTTGCGAGTTTCATCAGTAACGATACGGGGACCACTGGAATAGTCACCGTACTCGGCTGTGTTAGAAACACTGTATCGCATGTAGTTCAAACCACCCTGGTAGAACAGATCGACGATCAGCTTTAATTCATGCATACACTCAAAGTACGCCATTTCAGGCTGATAGCCTGCTTCAACCAGTGTATCATAACCGGCTTTGACTAATTCACTGACACCGCCACAGAGGACAACTTGTTCTCCAAACAGGTCGGTTTCTGTTTCTTCAGCAAAGCTGGTTTCGATCACTCCACCACGAGTTCCGCCGATTCCCTTAGCGTAAGCCAGAGCCAGTTGACGGGCACTATCTGAGGCACCTTCAACCAAAGCAATCAGTGAAGGGACACCACCACCTTGGACATATTCGCTACGCACAAGGTGTCCGGGACCTTTGGGAGCGACCAGAGCGGCATCAACACCTACTGGGGGAACTACCTGATTAAAGTGGATGTTAAACCCATGCGAGCATAACAACAGATTTCCCTTACTCAGATTGGGAAGAATTTCGCTTTTGTAGAGATCTCCCTGAACTTCATCAGGCAGCAGGATATTGACTAAGTCACCCGCTTTTGTTGCTTCTGCAAGGGGCAGGGGATCAAAGCCATGGCTGACAGCCAAATCGTAATTTTCGCTGCCTTTGCGTTGTCCAATAATGACATTGCAGCCACTGTCGCGAAGGTTTTGAGCTTGTGCATGTCCCTGGCTTCCGTAGCCGAGAATCGCGATAGTCTTGTCTTTGAGCAGCGACAAGTCTGCGTCATCATCGTAATAAATTGTTACTGCCATAATCCTGATCTCTTGTATTGATGTAATGCTGAAAGAAGCAGAACCGGTTCCACTTCTATTAGGACTTCTACGGTCAAATCGCTGCCATCAAATACGCTCTTAAGGCAACGTCCTGCGTCGTGGGACAAAACAGCCATGCTTCTTTAGTTTGCTGTTTGTCTGGTGGAATGATTAAACAGTTTCCACTGTCTCTGAAGCAACGTCTGCTTTGACTGTTTCGGAACGTAACAGTGCGATTCTTCCTGTACGCACGATCTCCAGAATTCCAAAAGGCCTCATCATATCGATGAATGCATTGATCTTGGACTCCTGACCTGAGATTTCGATCATCACGTTTTCAGAGCTGACGTCAACGATTTTCGCACGGAAAATTTCGACTAATTCACGAATTTCTGATCGCGAAGCTCCCGAGGTCGAGACTTTCATGAGCATCAGGTCACGTTCCACAAAGTCCTGGCCTGAAAAATCGACCACTTTGACGACGGTTACCAGCTTTTCCAACTGCTTTCGGACCTGATCCAGTTTGTTGTAATCCCCTACGACAAAGGTAATTCGAGAAAATTGGGGTTCTTCTGTTTCACCGACAGCAAGGCTCTCGATGTTGAATGCACGGGAAGCGAGCATTCCTGAAATATGGGCCAATACACCCGGTTGGTTCATGACTAATGCAGAAAGAACGTGTTTCATCCCAAAACCTTAATTTGTAATTCAATCAAAAATAGAGGTACCGTGAAAATCAGAAGCTTACAGTTTAGTCTTGTGTCAAAGCCCGAGCAAGTCCCTAGTCGATATCTCGGGGCAGTCAGCTGAGGATCAGGCGGGTTAGACCGATTATTTGCCTATCTCACCAGTTGAGTGGACATCGCAAAGCCGAATTTGGTTCGTTTTTACTTCCCAGCGGGGGGAGTCTTTCATTTTGTACATTCAGCCAATACCATAGTTTTGACAGTCGGATGCGACTCTGTTTTAATAGTGAATCAGTCTTACGCTGATTTTTTCCCTATATATCTGATCGAGAGCACGGATGACTCAAAACTGGCGATTTGCTCCTCACGATGAAGCTCAGGTCCG
>JAJDEK010000197.1 GCA_029259875.1 Planctomycetaceae bacterium | reverse complement strand
GTGCGGGGAAGCTTGATTGCATTCGTCTTTTGTCTGTTGGGATGTTGTTGGGGAGGCTGGCTAAAATTATCCATTCAGTCCAAACGTTCGCAGGAAGATCAGATTTCAGAGTATCAACTTCCTATTTGGCAGCCTTTCTGTTTTCTGGCAGGCATGTTACTCAGTTTATGGCTTATTAGTACCACAATCGCAGATGTCAAATCGATTGCTGCGATTACTTCGCTAGTTTTACTTTGTCTGGCAGTAGTGATCTGGTTTTCGCAAGGGCGCCTTTCACGAACACGAATGCAGTTTGTTACAGCAAGCTTGAGTTTAGCTGCTCTCATTGTCGGCTTAATTTTTCATCAAAATTATGATGCCCGCCGCTCTGCCAAATTGTTATTTTCAACAAATACTTTTACAGGTTTACGTTTCGGATTGGATTCAGAGCTTTTGCCACACTTGGATGAAGGGCGTTGCTTTTCGCAAGTCGAAGGTGAATATGGCACATTTACTCTCTGGTCATACCGTGAGAGCCAAATTCAGATCCGCAGAAGTGGTCTACCATTCGGAGTTACGAGTATCGACCCTGGGTTGTGTCCCCACACGACGGGGGAACTAATGCCTTTTCTGATTCCCGTGATTCTTCACGAACGTCCCTCCGAAGTTTTGTTTTTAGGTTTAGGATCAGGTGTCGGAGTCAACACTAGCTTAGATTTTCCGGTGCAAAATGTTACTTGTCTGGAATCCGATAATGGTCTTGTGAAATTGTATCAGGAACAGCTCGCGCCTCGGAACTCGATTTCTACATTCGATGCGGAACAAGTACAACTGATCCAACTGCCGATAGCGCTGGCGATGGCGGCTCAGTCTGAATCAGAAAAGCAATATGATTTGATTATCAGTAATCCAGTTCAGTCAGTAGTGACTCAATCGCTGTCTGAATATACGGCAGAGTTTTATCAGAATGTTTCTCGTCATCTAAATGAGGAAGGGATATTTTGTCAGAGGTTTCAGCATATTGATTTCGGTGCGCAGCCTTTGCGTGTGATAGCACAAACGTTTCTTTCCCAGTTTAAACAGGTAATGGCAATTGAAATTGCGAACGGTGAAACATTATTTTTGGCAACGAATTCTGATCAAGGATTGATTCGGGAAAACTTGATCGATCGGCTGCAGGCCCCACAAGTTAGACGTACGATGGCACAAGTGGGCTGGGACTGGTCAGTTTTATTAAATCTGGCCGCCTATTCAAATGACGCTTTGCAAGCCATGGCTGATGATGCGAAAACACCTGTAAATAATACATCAACCGGAAATTTTGCTTTTACTCTGCCTTTCGAATTGATGCGCTGGGGACTGAAACGGGAAGAAATCCAGAAGATGGTTTCCAAAGAAAATCGTACGGGTCGTATCATCAACTGGATGCCTCTGGAAAAAGATGACCCAATCGTACTCAGGAGGTTATCTGAAGTCACCGCGCAAAATAAATTGATGGCGCAATATCCTGATCAGTACTGGAAATACCGTAAGCCAGCTAAGGAGCAGATTACGGAAAATCCGCGCTCATTGATCAGACAAGTTGCCGCTGAGAACTTAAACGATGATTATATTCACAGTGAAGATAAACGTCGCATGCTTTATTTCAAAGCGCTGTCAGATGCTATGGAAAAGGCGAACCCTCCGATTGAGCTTATTAGTCGTGTCGTCAAGTTTACCTCTACTTTTGACCCGATGGTGAGCTATTTCATGCATGACGAAGTGGCCGAGCTTTATAAAAAGTCAAAAGATGCTCCTCCGATTCTCGAATTTTCACATCGCCTCCATGCCATCAATTATGGCGCGGTCTCAGATCGATCTATCAATTCCGTCGTGCGCGCGATGGAATTAGCGGCAACCAAGCCTGAGATGTTCCAGAAACCAGAACAGCAGTGGGATCATTTAAATGGATTGCTACAGTCTTTGAAAGTACGTTGGGATAATCGTTCTCAAGCACGGCCTGTCACGTCCAAACAGGCCTTACATGATATCGAGCTGAGTATTTCAGCTATTGAAATGGCGTTTGATACGATGGAAGAATTACAAGATCAAGTAGGGGTTTCGCAGGAAGACTGGCGTCTACGAAAACTGGTTTTGGAACGCACGATGGTTCGTCCATTACAGACTTATCAAAATCGTGTTCTACCTCATCACTATAAAAAAACGCGTGAAGAAGCCAAAAAGCTACTAGAGAACATTAAGCTTCCCGAAGCCGAGGCGCTTTAAGACTGAGGATTGCTCTCAGAGTGTCAGCAGGAAATTCTTCAGAAATAGGAAATCGATCCTATTGAAGCAGCACATATTTTCTCTCGTAAATGGTGATGACCATTTTCTTTCCTTGAGTTAAAAAGTCCGATTTTCTGAATCTTTTTAACCTCGAAACGAGTATATTGGGTAATATTAGAGATGGCACTCCCGCTGGAATGTGCTCCGTCGATAGACTGATTTAAAAAAGTAAACGATTTCAGGTGCTTATTATATCAGTCAAAGCAGTCAGAAATGTGCTTTCCCCAAAGTGTGAGAAAGAAGTTCATTTCAAAGTTACATACGATCCTCAGAAAAGGCGAATCATGGCAGACCACTACAATTTATGTTCAGATTTACGTGGGGCGTTTTCAAAAAATACGAGATTGTTTCGACATGTAGTTAGCATGCTATTGTCGATATGCCTTCTTTCCAGCACTTCACTTTGGGGACAAGAACCGCCAAAGAAAGAAGCACAGCCAAAAGAAAAAAACAAGCAAGCAGTAGAAGCATTACTGCCCAAACCGATTATTGTCGTCAATTTTGCGAGTGTTGAGCGTATTCTACAGGACATCGATTTGATTTTTGAATTGGCAGAGCGTCCGGAAATTGCCGAGATCGCATCATCTTCTCTGGCGAATGTTAATGATCTTGAAGGGATAGATCAAAACAAAAATATGGGAGTAGAAATGTATCTGAAAACGGGGTTGTTACCTCAGCCTGTTTTCATCATGTACTTGCCGGTTTCGAAAGTCCGTTCTTTTATTGAAACTTTAGAGGCAGCCATTCCCGGAGATGAAGAAACTGTCAAAAAAGATCCAAATCGTGATGACCTATATTCCGTCAATGGAAGACGAGGTGAGTCATTAATTCGGATACAAGATAGTTATGCCCATATGTTGTTTCGAGGTGGAGAAAGTGAAGAATCACTCGACCTGATTACATCCCGAAATTTTGATGATCCCACACAGCAATTTCAGAATCTGACTAACAACTATGATTTGGCACTTAAGTTGGATCTTAGTGGCGTGCCTGAGTTGATGCGAACTACTTTTTTAGGATTCTTCCGTACTGCCATCGAAACTCAGTTACAGCAAAGAGATGAAGAATCAGATTCTGCTTATGAGCTACGCCGCATGTCGGGCAAACAAAACATCGAAGGCATCGAGTATTTTCTGAACGAAGCTCAAGAGTTGGTATTAGGAGGCCATATTGACAAAGAACAGAAAATTGGAATTATTGATTTTCTGATAAAGGCAAGACCAAATAGCGACTTGGCCCGTGACATTAAAAATATACCCGGTAAGCCCAGCTATTTCAGCGTGGTTACCTCTCGTGAGAATCTACCTGTAGCGGCTTCTGCATCAATGAATATTGCGCGGCGAGAGCGGGAATCTTATCACGCTTATTTATCTTACTTTGAGAAACAGTTTGCTGAAAAATTATTGACTGAAGACGAACGCCTGCAAAATACAAATTCTATCAATCAGTTTTTTAGTCCGATTAAATCAATTGTTAAAAAAGGACACCTGGATTTGTTTGCGCAACTCGTTGCGACGCCCTCTCAAAAGTTTGCTTTGATTGGCGGTATCAAAGTCACTCCCTCTACCAACCTACCGGCTGCTTTGCTGGATTTGGTAGAACGAGTCGATAAGTTACCGGACAATAAAGCCAAGATCTTTACCAATGCGGAAACCGTTCAGGGAATTGCCCTACATCAATTACAGCCTGCTACGATGTCAGCC
>JAJDEK010000196.1 GCA_029259875.1 Planctomycetaceae bacterium | reverse complement strand
CTGGGGACACGGCCTGCATATTGCCTGGGCGATCACTAGCGGCCGACTGGTAGGCGAGTACCTGGGGAAATCCAAAATCAATCATTAGTTGATAATAAATCTAATATTCTGAGATGCAAATCGACAAACATGATATCAGTCTATTTGAATTTCAGAATTTGATACGAGTTTCGATTCTAAAGAATAGAGCAAAATGAGTGACGAGCGATTGAAACCCAAGGACCAGAATCGACTGGAGGGAATTGATCTAGCGCGATTTGTAGCACTTGTGGGCATGGTGATCGTCAATTTCAATGTCGTGATGATCGAGCCAGAGGCGGGTAAAACTTTTTCCAGCCAAATTGCGGAATCATTTCAGGGACGTGCGGCAGCGACCTTCGTGGTACTTGCGGGAGTCGGACTTGGACTTGGCACGAAACGACATGCTTGGAATCAGACACTTAAAGTAACACTGAAACGAGCGACGTTTTTATTAGTCGTAGGCTTACTCAATTCACTGATCTTCGAAGCCGACATTATCCACTACTATGCGTTTTACTTCTTATTTGGCGTGTTGTTTTTACGTGCGCCCGGATGGTTATTGGCACTTTCCATAGTAGGGCTTATTACAAGCTTTGTCGGAATGGTCCTCTTCTTCGATTATGACACGGGTTGGAATTGGCAGACCTATACCTACCATGATTTTTGGACACTCAAAGGCTTTGTTCGCAATTTGTTTTTCAATGGCTGGCATCCGGTGATCCCCTGGCTGGCATTCCTGCTGTTTGGAATCTTACTCAGTCGTCTCAACCTGGGAAGTCGATCCGTACAACTAAAACTGTTGATTGGCGGAACTGCTGCGTTCGCGTTGATTTCAATCGGCTCTTCTTGGCTCATGAAAACAGTTGGCACTATGGACGCTGAAGCCGCTATCCTATTCACGACCGCGCCTGTTCCACCGATGCCACTCTATATGCTGGCAGGTAGTAGTGTCGCTTGTGCGGTAATTGGTCTATGCCTGCTGTTGGAAACATCTCTGAAAAAAGCCCACTTACTCAATATCTTCACAGCGGCCGGACGTCAAACGTTAACACTTTACATCGCACATATCATCATTGGCATGGGCACACTCGATGCCCTGGGCATGCTCGGCACACAGACAGCTCAAGCATCTCTTCAAGCCGCGTTAGTTTTCTGCATTCTGGCAACCATATACGCGGTCATCTGGATGCGATTTTTCAAGCACGGACCGCTTGAACTTCTGATGAGAAAAGTAGCTGGCTAGAATTTAAAGTCGGCCTTCATTGCCATTTTCTGGCGATCCCGAATTCTATGTTTTCCTGACCGACAGCATTCTATTTTAACAAATGCTGCCACCTCACCCAATTTCGTGGTTCAGAATACTGCTTGTTTGCGCTGTAGATATCGCTAACAGCCTATGAGCATTCTCGTTCTGAAACGAAGCCAAAATTTTAATTCTCGTCAGAAATTAGTTGACAAGTTTGCGCAACTCTTTGTAGAGTGCATATTAATCGCATGTATATTAATGAACCGATGTATTAATATATTCGATTTTCCATTATGCAAATGTAGACCTCAATCATATCTAACCTGAATCCAAAATATGATTGGAAATTCGTTTTAATTCTATTGGGAGCCACACTTTAACACAAATGCATTTTTAAACAACTCAAATATTCAGGTCTACCATTTTGAGATAGATGTTCTCGTATTGATATTTACTTTTTTAATTTCAAAGGAAAAGGAACATGAATCTGAAACGCTCTAGGAAACATGGTTTTACCCTCATTGAATTATTAGTTGTCATTGCCATCATTGCCATTCTGATAGCACTGCTATTGCCGGCCGTGCAACAGGCACGGGAAGCGGCGCGGCGTAGTTCCTGCAAGAACAACTTAAAACAACTGGGTCTGGCCTTCCATAACTATCATGACGTGTTTTCGCAATTCCCACTTCAGCAAACCTGTTGTGCTGCTGGGGACCCGGGTTCACCTGCACCACAAACATGGCGCATCCGCCATAGCTGGACAGTTCGTATCTTGCCTTATATTGATCAGGCACCAATTTACAATCAGATGAATTTCAGTACCGATGGAATGCATGGGACCAATCTCGCCTTGAAGCAAGAACGGCTCAAGGCAGTTGAATGTCCTTCTGACCCACTCGTTCAGGATACAGACATTGGTGCTGATGATGCCGGTGGTTCCCAACGCGCGCAAACAGATTATGCGATCTCAGCAGGAGGGCACCCCAACAGCGCTGCCACGACTCCTGGTACCTCGGGGGCTGGTTATGGCCAATTTGGCGGCGTTCCTAAATCACGAGATGTGCGAGGCATGTTCAGCCGTAGTGGATACTCTGCGAAAATAAGCCATGTGACCGATGGTACTTCGAATACGATTATGATCGGCGAGGTCGTCGGCCCCTTCTGTCGTTGGCAGGACTGGGGTTACCAAAGCTGGGGAACAATGGCACAGCCCATCAATTTCCGGAATGAAGAATTTGTCGCGGGCACATTAAGTATCGGAGATGCAAATGCCTGCATCGGTTTTCGTAGCCGACACGAAGGAGGTGCCTTTTTCACAATGGCCGATGGCAGTGTGCATTTTCTGAGCGAAAACATCGACGGTAACCTTTACCGAAACCTGGGTGATAAAGCAGATGGCAATACCGTGAGCGGATTTGGCGGTTAACGTTTCACCAACGATTTCAATGTGGGCTCAATCAGACACCTTACTTTTTCCTAGTACTCATAAAGTAAGGTATGATTGAACCATTTTTTCAACACAACATCAATTCAGATCCCAATTTGAAAGACATTTCATGCCAGGATATCAAGCAAGAACAGTTCACTTCCTACTACTCACGATTTGTCTAACGGTTACCGGTTGTAGCGGAAGCATTGATGATGCCCCAGAGGTTGCTGCTGTGACTGGAACAGTTGAATTTAATGGAAAGCCATTGGAAGAAGGAACTATCGTTTTTCATCCTACTTCAGGCCGATCTGCTTCAGGAATGATCAAGGGAGGAAAAATTGTCGAAGTGACGACAACCACTAAAGGAGATGGCGCCCCGGTGGGCGATAATAAAGTGACAATTTTCTCAACAAAGCCAGATCCGAAAGATCTCTCTGGAATGGGAACGATTTCACTCATTCCCGAAAAATATAACGATATCAAAAAATCAGGTCTAAACGCCATGATCAAAGGAAATGAAGAGAATACAGTCACCTTTGATTTGAAAAAATAAGAGCGAACACGTTGCTTCGCAAATGTCTCAGAAAATGGATTCTTGACACCAATACAGGTTTACGAATCAGGATTGTTGGATCCTGGAATGACCTTCGTTAAATCGCGACCAAGTATCGAAGGACACCAGTGGCTTTCAATATGTTCGATGATCATTTCGGTGCCCCGTGTGTGACTCACGTAGGGTCGATCACGGGGATCATACAGCGCGTCAGTTAAGTCGCGGCACAAAACGACATTATTGCCTAGATATTTCATTTGGCGAATCCCAAACGGTCTGCCTAAGACACACATGTTGGTATGCACGCCCATGATGACAATGTTTTTGCGTTGCTCTTGTTCCAGAAAATTATAGATCTCCTGACCATTCGCGCTAATCACATCGTAGCCGATGATCTTAATTGCCGAATGTTGGTGGCGGTCGGTATTTTTTTTGTAGTTCGCATCAGGGTCATCACAACCCCGAAGGCTAGACTCAGTAGATCTTTTAATCGTATCGTCCACCGGTAGAGGCGGTTCTTTCTCCGGGTTCAGATAGCACCAGCTTTGAATCGGGACAGGCGGTTTTAACAGTGCCGCCTTTTTAATTCGCGCTCGAAAGGGAGTGTCTTCGTAGAGCTGAATCCCGCCACTGGGTGCATGGATGATAGCCACACCATGATCGCGAGCCTGAGAGATGATCTGATTCATTTTTGGTGCCATCCGGTCCACGCGCTGGGCAGCCATTTTACAAGGATGATCGGCCCACATGTCACAAATGATGATCGCCGTTTCTGACGCATTCCATTCTGTCTGCTCTACACTCGGTGTAGCAGGTTTTTTCGCTGTGCGTTTCCTTAGGTTGATTTGAAATTTTCCAGGTACGGGGGGAATGCTTCGAGAAGAGTCTTTTTTTGCTTCATACCCGTAGGAAGAGAACGTCGGGAATAAAGACCCAGCAACACATCCCTGAATAATTGTATTTAAAAAACGGCGTCTTTGCTGAAGGTTCACAGTTTTCATGATGACCCCTGATGGATTCTGAAACAAAATTAATTAAATAGTCAGTTTGTATTGTAGAAGTCGAAAAGTGATCAATTCAACCAGAATCACAAAAGAAAATCCATAAGTTCCTTAATTCCCTTTTGAGGGTTGTCTTCTTTTTGACTGAGCTGGCACTCATAATAAACAATAGTTGTTAAAACGCGACCGATTATTCAAAGTAAGATTCAGGGTTGAAACTTTATGCGAACTCATTCCTATTTATTGGCGCTTATATTACTCGGCCTTGCATCCCCTTTTGTTTCCGTTTCGATAGCGAATGAGAATCAGAGCGAAAGCCAGCAACAAAAGCTCGTTCTGAAAAAGGGAGACCGGATTGTCCTCATCGGAAACACCTTCGCCGATCAACAGCGTTTGTATAACTATTTAGAAACTCTGCTGACTTCACACGCTCCTGTGAAAAATATTACATTCCGCAATCTGGCATGGTCGGGAGATACGTTAAGTTTAAGGCCGCGGCCTTTGAACTTTGGTTCGCTTGATGAACATCTCAAGCAACAAAAGGCTGATATCATTATCGCCTGTTTTGGGATGAATGAATCATTTGCAGGTCAAACAGGCTTAAAGCAATTTACTAATGATTGGGAAAAGTTTCTCAAGCATGTAGCGTTACAGCAATTTAATGGAAATTCGGCACCACAGGTTGTCATGATTTCACCGATTGCTCACGAAAATGTGGGGCCACCGTTTCCCGATCCAACAGAACACAATCAAAGTTTGTTGAAATATACACAAGCGATGCAGGCGGTCGCAGAAACACACAATGTCCCCTTTGTGGATCTGTTTACTGCCTCAAAAAAACTCATGGATGAAAATCCTTCGCAGAAACTCACTCGAAATGGCATTCATCTGAATGAATATGGGTATTGGGCCGTTGATCAAATTATTGCGAGTCAATTATTGGGAACGCAAATCAAAAGCCCCGAAATTATCGCTGATATAAAAAGCAATAACATCCAAGCCACGAACGCCAAAATCATTCAACAGTCATTTCGACCTGACACAATTCAATTTACGGTTAAAGAAAAAACATTGCCGATTCCCGCACCGCCGGCATCAGCCATTGTTCATAATGAATTTTTGACTGCTCAACCACGATTGACTGTCAAAAATTTACCTGCCGGAACTTATCGCCTGACGGTGAATGGAACTCCCATCGCCAAAGCCAGCCATACAGAGTGGAGCAGGGGACTACAATTACAGAACCTCCCCTCACAAGAACAAGCGAATGATTTGCGTGCCAGCATCGATCGTAAAAATGAATTGTTTTTCTACGTGTATCGAGCACATAATGCAGAATACATTTTTGGCCGTCGTACCAAACCGTTTGGTGCGGTCTCGTTTCCTCCGGAAATGCAAACCTTTGGAAAACTGATTCAGGACAAAGAAGCTACCGTTAAAAAACAAGCACGGCCCAAAGGAGAAACAAAGTGGGAACTGGTCAGGCTGGAATAATTGCCTGCCACTTCCGATTGTCCTGTTTCGTATTAAGCTTCTAGTAAAATGGTTCCTCAAACCCTCGTTGATAAGAGTTAATTATGTCAAAGCGCTTAACGTTCATCTATTTTTCCTTGGCAGTAATCATTTCTTTTGTGTTCTTACACAATGCGCGCCAGAGTCTTGCCGTGGAAAAAGAAGATCAACGGCCACACGTTGTGTTTGTGGTGGGGACTACACATTATTCACCTCAGAAAACAATACCTGCTTTTGCAAAACAATTAGAAAAACATGGCTTTAAGACAACCGTCATTATTCCAAAAGGGAACCCGGAGCGGAACAAAAATCAAATTGGTCTACCTGGCCTGGAAGTACTGGAGCAGGCAGACCTCGCTCTGTTTTATATGCGTTTTCTGCAACTCCCTCCTCAGCAGTTTGCACACATTCAAAAATTCGTGGAATCCGGAAAGCCAGTCATTGGCTTGCGTACGAGCACCCATGCTTTTGCTTATCCCAAAGATCATGCCTTGTCGGAATGGAATCGTGGCTTTGGCAAGCGGGTTCTGGGCTCGGACTACTTTCTACACCTCACCGGCGAGACCGTTGTCGAACATGTTTTGCCATCCAGAAATCATGAAGTTCTGAATGGGGTGGCAGCCAAATTTATCGATCCGGGAACTTTGTATAAAACAGAGATCCCCGAGAAGGCAACGCCTCTTTTAATGGGAACAGGTAAATCAAAACGGACGGGAACAATCAAGAATCAGTTTGGAACGCACGAATTAAAACCTGAAATGAGTTGGCCCGTTGCCTGGACCTGGAAGAACGAATGGGGTGGCCGTGTGTTTGCCAGTACGATTGGTCACGAAAAATCATTCCAGCTCGACACCGTCAATCGATTATTGATCAACGCCGTGCATTGGTGCTTAGAAAAGCCGGTGGGAACCACAGCGGAACGCATGGCAGTGGCAAAATCGGCTCCCAACCTGAAACGTCCTTTTGAAATCACACAAGATCATTCGCCGGAAATAGAACGCAAAACGTTTACGATGTTGCCCGGCTATGAAGTGAATTTGTTTGCGGCTGAGCCAATGCTTGTGAATCCCATTCATATGACCTGGGACCCACAAGGTCGACTGTGGGTGATCTGTTCGACATCGTATCCTCAGGTCTCTCCAGGAGAGAAGCCCAATGATCAAATCGTTGTTCTGGAAGATACCGATCAGGATGGCCGTGCCGATAAATCCACGGTATTTGCTGATGGACTATATGTTCCCACCGGTCTCGAATTAGGAGATGGCGGCGTCTATGTAGCGAATGCTCCCGATTTATTGTTCTTGAAAGATACCGACGGTGATGGGAAAGCCGACCACCGAGAAGTCGTGCTGACTGGCTTTGCCACGGAAGACAATCACCATTCC
>JAJDEK010000195.1 GCA_029259875.1 Planctomycetaceae bacterium | reverse complement strand
TGATCGAGATCTGGCTCAAGGAAGAGTTTGAGGGAGGCAGACATGCCCGTCGTTTGGACAAATTGAACAAAGTCGAAGAGCAAAACATGCCTCCTCACTAGTTTTCATTGGCTCATTAAATCTAAACAGATATCCCCCACTCTTTTGCGTAGTATTTTAGACAGACTGTGTCTTCCTGAACGCAAAACGTTCAAAGTCTTGCGAAACACTATTTGGCGCAACATCCTGATCTTGCAGATATACTGTGGTAGTCGTGGAATTTCCCGCACAGATTCCTTTTCAAACAGACCAAATCTCTGTATCGTCAACGAAGAGTTACCAGGGAACTTAAGGCTTCTTTTCTCAAGTCATTCGCTACTTTGGATTCTTGAGTGAAGAAATAGAACAGAGGGTTTTGCAAACATGGATCAGGGCAACTTAAAATTTACAAAAACTCACGAGTGGGTCGGCGTTGAAGGTGAGATTGCAACTATGGGAATCACCGATTTTGCTGTCAACCAGTTGACGGATCTCGTTTACATCGAACTTCCAGAAGTCGGTTCAAACTGTGAAGCAGGCAAGGTATTCGGGGAAGTAGAGAGTGTCAAAGCTGTCAGTGACTTATATTCGCCAGTCAGCGGTGAAATCACTGAAGCAAACACTGCTCTGGTCGATGACCAGTCACCACTTTCGGACGACCCCTTCGGTACTGGCTGGATCACAAAAGTCAAGATGTCGAATCCTGCAGAGCTGGATCTGTTCATGAATGCCGATGACTATCGCAAGTTTTGTGAGTCTGAAGCACACTAAAGAAAAGCCCTCCGTTTAAGAATCCGTTGTTCTTTAGGAGACACTGATCAAAGTCAATGACAGGAACGGAAGCGATTTCTGTCAGTCTTAAAATCACAAAATAGAGAGTTCCAACGGTTGCCCCGCGCCTATAATCAAAACAGTTGAATCAATCAACGTCATCACAACATCTGATTTATAACGAGTGAATAGTGCCTTACCTCTTTAACACACCAGAACAACAGCAGGAAATGCTACAAGCCATCGGCGTTGACTCTGTGGAAGCTTTGTTTGCAACAATTCCTTCAGAGTTACGCCTCAATCGGCAACTTAATATCCCCCCAGCCCTGACGGAAATGGAACTACAGACGCATGTCTCGAATCTGGCAGAAAAAAATGTCGGCCCGAGTTCGCGAGTCTGTATGTTGGGTGGTGGAGCCTACGATCATTTCATTCCCGCTGCTGTCGATGAGATTGCCCGACGTGGCGAATTTTATACGGCCTACACTCCCTATCAGGCAGAAGCCAGCCAGGGAAGTTTGCAGACGTTTTTTGAATTTCAGTCATTGATCTGCCGATTAACGGGCATGGACGTTTCGAATGCTAGCTTATATGAAGGAGGCACTTGTGTCAGCGAAGCCGCTTTCATGGCGATGCGGGTCACCAAACGCCATAATCGAATCGTGCTGCTGGGATCAATGCACCCTGAATATCGACAGGTTGTGGAATCGTACTTAAATCACCTGAACTGCGAAGTGATCGTTGTTCCCAGTGTAAATGGTTGCGTAGATCCTGCTGACGTTGATAAAGCGATGAATGATCAAACGGCATGCCTTGTCATCCAGCACCCTAATTTCTTTGGAACACTAGAAGAGGCCGAGCAACTGACAGAAATCGCCCACAAATACGGCGCTTTATCAGTTGTTTCCTATGATCCTATCAGCCTCGGTCTCTTAAATCGCCCAGGGGATTACGGCGCAGACATTGCGATTGCAGAAGGACAGTCACTGGGAACTCCACTCCAGTTCGGTGGTCCGTATCTGGGTTTATTTTCCTGCAGCAAAAAATTTGTTCGCAGAATGCCCGGACGCTTGATTGGTCAAACCGTCGACCGAAATGGCAAATCCTGTTTTGTGCTGAATCTACAAGCGCGAGAACAACACATCCGTCGTGACAAAGCAACCAGTAATATTTGTAGTAACCAGGGGTTGATCGCAATCCGGGCCACAGTCTATTTGTCCCTCCTCGGGAAACAGGGGATTCGTGAAGTAGCTGAGCTTTCCTGCCGAAAAGCACATTACGCTGCCGAACAACTTTCCCAAATCGAGGGAATCAGTCTTTTATTCAATGATCGTCCTTTCTTCAAAGAGTTTGTACTAAGCTGCTCTGAAGGCCCTGATTATCTACTACGTAAAGCGCGCCAGGCCGGCTTTGATCTCGGACCGGAACTATCTCGCTTTGAATTTCAGACTGATTCCGAGACTTACCAGACTGGAGTTCTTGTCGCGATAACCGAACAAAGAACGCGGGAAGAAATTGACCGTCTGGTGATGGCATTAAAAGCATAACATCTATTTAAGCGACTCCTTAACACGATCCCCAAGTTTAGTTCAGATATTTCGAAGCAATACACATGCGAAATCAATTGGCTACCGAATTATTGTTTGCCCTCTCCCAACCTGGTCGACGTGGCGCTCTGTTTCCTGATTCAGACGTTCCCGAAAAACCACTGAATGAATTGATCCCCCAATCGGCGCTGGCTGCAAAACCAACAGATCTGCCTGAAGTCACAGAACCAGATGTCATTCGACATTTTGTCAATTTATCCACCCTCAATATGTGTGTGGACACTCACTTTTACCCTCTGGGTAGCTGTACCATGAAATACAATCCCAAACGCCATGAACGGCTGGCGGGGCTACCTGGAATCGTTGATTTGCACCCGTATCAAAATCCATCTGATCTACAAGGCATGTTGGAATTGCTCTATGGGATGCAGGAAATGCTGGCTGAAATTTCAGGATTACCTGCCGTCTCTCTGCAACCGGCTGCGGGAGCACAGGGAGAATTTACCGCGTTATTGACTGCGAAAGCATACTTTGAATCTCGTGGAGAAAAGCGTACCAAAGTGCTATTCCCTAACAGTGCCCACGGAACTAATCCAGCAAGCGCAGCTCTTGCTGGATTTGACTGTGTGCAACTGGAAAGCAGTGAAGAAGGGCTCATTGATTTAGATGACCTCAAGTCACATCTGGATGACCAGACGGCTGTATTCATGGTAACGAATCCAAATACATTGGGGCTGTTTGAAAAAGACATCAAACAGATCGCACAAATGGTGCATGATGCAGGTGGCTTGGTTTACATTGATGGTGCAAACATGAACGCCATCCTCGGATACACTCGCCCCGGTGACTTCGGAGGCGATATGATGCATTTCAACGTTCATAAAACTTTCACCGGCCCCCATGGCGCAGGTGGACCAGGAGCAGGCCCGATTGCGGTTCGCGACTTCCTGGCTGACTTTCTTCCTGGCCCTGTCATCAAACGAACTGAAACCGACTCCACAGAAAATCAGTTCGTGTTGGAAGACCCACCCAAGTCCATTGGACGCATCCGAACATTTTATGGAAACATCGGAATCTTAGTACGTGGATATTGCTACCTGAGAACACTCGGAGCAGAAGGCTTAAAAGCAGTCTCTGAAAATGCGGTTTTGAATGCGAACTATCTCAAAGTCATTTTAAAGGATGTGCTCCCGGTTCCCAATGGTGACTTGTGTATGCATGAATTCGTAGCTTCTGCTTCAAAAATTAAGTCCGAAAATGGAATCACAGCGATGGACATCGCCAAACGTTTGCTCGACTTCGGTTTTCATGCACCAACAGTCTATTTCCCATTGGTTGTGACTGAAGCCATCATGGTCGAACCAACGGAAACTGAATCAAAAGAAACTCTGGATGCGTTTGCTGAAACAATCCGCAAGATTCTTAAGGAAGACCCGGAGTTTCTACGTGAGGCACCACACAGCACCGACATCAGTAGACCTGATGAAGTCATAGCGGCCCGTAACCCAATTCTGCAGTGCTGTGAGCCGCAATAGGCAATTTGAATGCGCGATATCATACGTCACTCTACAGTCTGGTTCACAGTATGACTCATACTTCACCCCCGGATCACTGTCGTCTGATTATTGAGCCTGCTCCTTTAACGGGGAGTTGGAATATGGCCATTGATGAATCTCTGCTGGAATCGGCTGCTTCACAAAATATATGTTCGTTACGCTGGTACCGCTGGAAACATCCCACAATCTCTCTCGGTTATTTTCAAAAAAATGAAACTGAACAGAAAAACGATGTTTGGAAAGACCTCTCTACAGTGCGCCGGCTCTCAGGAGGCGGAGCCATTTTACATCATCATGAGCTAACTTACTCTTTCACGATTCCAGCCAACCACCCGCTATCCAAATCATTACCGGATCTCTATATCACAATTCATAAACCACTGATCGATGTCTTGTCTGCTCATCATCTCAAAGTGGAATTCCGAGGTGTCTCGATAACCGCCGAGACAGAACCTTTTCTCTGTTTTGGACGTGGTGATGAACGGGATCTTGTCTATCATGGGCATAAAATTCTCGGGAGTGCTCAAAGACGTAGAAGAGGTGCAATTGTCCAGCATGGCAGCCTGTTACTGTTAACTTCTGAATATGCCCCGCACTTTCCAGGCCTACTGAATCAAGCGGAGCAGACTGGCTTGTATCAAGAAGAATTTCTAACTCAATTGGCTGAGGAATGTTCGCAGGTGATTGCCAAAGCGATCAATCTGCCTCTCAAGTCTCAAAACCTGACTGACGAGGAACTCTTGCTTGCCAGCCATCTGGAAAAAGATAAGTATTCCCAAGCTGCCTGGAATTCCCGAAAAAAATAGACTTATCGGGTAAGAGATCAGGGGTTACTAAAATCAAGTCACATTATCGGTTTATTAATATGACGCTTGCGTCTTTTATCTTCATTGACACAGCACTACAGGCATGATAGCGTTACTTATGTAGTAGATATATTTATCTATGAAAATTTAGTGTTACGGAAAACAGTAGTGGATTTTTACTTACGATGAAGTGAGTCAAACCACACAATGCGGGCCAGTTGAGCATTGTAATTTGCTCCTTTCATTTAAATATTAGAATTTATTTCACTCATTTCTGTTTCTTGTTCATTTCACACTTCTTTTGTCCCAAAAACAAGTCATCGGAGATAGGACGACTGAACGATTTCAGTCATACCATATTCCAGAACAATTAATGTGTTCTGTATGAAACCTATGGAGTGAACGATTTATGTTGCAACCTGCGTTGAGAGTAATTGGTGGCCGTCATAATGGAAAACAAATTCCAATCACCGGCAAAAAGTTTTTAATCGGCCGAGAAGAAGACTGCCACTTACGACCTAATAGCGATATGGTAAGTCGCCATCATTGTGTATTCACTGTCGATGAATACAGCGTTCGTTTACGTGACTTTGGTAGTACCAATGGTACCTCAGTCAATGGAAAGCGAATCAAGGGTGAGGTTCAACTGAATCATGAAGACAAGATCCAAGTCGGTAAACTTGACTTCGAAATTCTCATCACCAAGTCAGCCGATGTTGAGAGTTCACAAATTGATCCACAAGTCGTTGCTGATGCACCTTCGAGTGGAGAGATTTTGACAGGGTCTGACACAGTGTTTGATATCCCAGTCCACTTGACAGACGACTCTCAAACACCTCCTGCGGCTCCAGAAGTAACGACGCCCGCTCCTGACGCGGCACCGGCTCCGGAAGTTTATACTGGGGATACTCAAATTCTATCCGCTGAACAGCAAGCCCAGCAAGCGGGCTATCCTCCTCAGCAGTATGCGTATCCACCTCAGCAGATACCACCCGGGCAACCAATGCCTACAGGACAACAATACCCGTACCAGATGCCGCCTCAGTATTACCCTCAACAAGGGTATCCTCAGCAGCCGTTGCCCGCTTACCCGCAACAGTACCAGATGCCGCCTCAGGGTTATCCTCAGCAACAACCACCACAAGAGGAAAACGAACCAGCGGCTCCAGAATTGCCGCCAGTCACGTTACCACCGCCTGAAGAAACCGGCGTCAAAAATC
>JAJDEK010000194.1 GCA_029259875.1 Planctomycetaceae bacterium | reverse complement strand
TCCAGGCGGATGATCCGTTGTGCGTGGGATTCCGCAGGGAAATTTCCATCTGCCAAAACAAGTTCGTCTCCGTGTCCCATTTCCATCAGTACACACATCAGATCAGGAGAGATAATGGGAGGGATTCCTTTGAGCATTGATTTCGCCTTTGATATAGCGGGAGGTTGATTACCCTAGATTGGATTCTTTTAAATGAGAACGGATTAAACCGAGCTGGCAGATCAATTTATTATGCAGAAATTTTACTATGATGGCGAGGATGGTTTGCTAGATAAGCAGAAGCGAAGCCGCTATGATGGCCTGAGTTCAAGCTGTGAGCTCAACAAATTATTTGAATTGCTACCTGATGAGTCGGTAGCAAATTTTCAGGAGAAAGTCTGAAAAATCAATGAAAATTCACGAATATCAGGCCAAACAATTGTTTCGCGAAGCCGGGATTCCTGTACCTGAAGGGATCATTGCGAAGACCGTTGACGAAGCGGTAGCCGCATTTGAGAAACTGGATCGTCCCTTGGTAGTCGTGAAGTCACAAATTCACGCAGGCGGCCGTGGAAAAGGGCGTTTTAAAGAACACCCTGACCAGCCCGGCGTCATCCTGGCTCGATCCGCAGATGAAGTCCGCGAAAATGCAGAACGCATGCTGGGATCAACTCTAGTTACAATTCAGACGGGACCTGAAGGCAAACAGGTGAATACCCTGTTTGTCGAGCAAGGGTTGGATATCGCACAAGAGCTTTATCTCGGATGTGTGGTTGACCGTGAAGCAGGGGGGCCTGTTTTGATTCTCTCGACTGAAGGGGGAATGGAAATTGAAGTCGTTGCACATGAGAGTCCCGAGAAGATTCTGAGCGAGCCTTTTTCGATTCATACCGGTTTGCTCGGATTTCAAGCCCGCAAGCTGGCATTCAAGTTGGGAATGGAAGGAAAAACAGTTCGCAGTGCAGAGAAGTTTCTCTGCCAGCTCAGTCGTTTTTTCATCGATAACGATTGCAGCATGACTGAAATTAACCCGTTGGTAATTACCGGCGAGGGAGATTTGGTCGCGTTGGATGCCAAGGTTTCCTTTGATGACAACGCGATGTTTCGTCATAAGCCATTTGATGAATTACGTGATCTGACCGAAGAAGACCCGGCTGAAGTTGATGCAGGAAAAGCAGACTTGAGCTATGTCAAACTAGATGGAAACATTGGCTGTCTGGTGAATGGTGCCGGTCTGGCGATGAGTACGATGGACCTGATTCAGCATCATGGCGGAGAGCCTGCCAACTTCCTGGATGTTGGAGGCGGAGCGAATGTTGACCAGGTATCCGAAGCATTTCGGATTATTTTGGCTGACGACCATGTGAAAGCCGTTCTGGTGAATATCTTCGGTGGAATCATGAAGTGCGACACGATTGTGACCGCATTATTAGAAGCCTATGAAAAGGTAGGATTCACGGTTCCATTGGTCGTTCGCCTGGAAGGAACGAATGTGGATATCGCCCGCAAGATGCTCGCAGAAAGTGGACGAGATATCGTCTCGGCAAATGATTTAACAGATGCTGCTCAGAAAGTGGTAGCAACTCTAAGCTCTTAACATTAAGACAGTGGCCTCTTGAAATCTCAACAGGCCACAATGATTTGACGTGGTTGTTTTGCAAAAAGCGATCTTAGCCATCTTTTAAAAACAGATTTCCCGCAAGGGTGAAACATTATGAGTATTTTAGTTACTGAAAACACACGCGTCATTTGCCAGGGGATTACCGGGAAGTCCGGTCTGTTTCACAGCCAGCAATGCCGCGAGTATGGCACACCATTATTAGGCGGAGTAACACCCGGAAAAGGGGGAACCGAAGTCGATGGTTTCCCTGTATTTAATACTGTGGAAGAAGCAGTCGAAAAAACAGGCGCCAATACCAGTCTGGTTTTCGTACCACCTCCATTTTGTGGCGAAGCAATTATGGAAGCCGCCGATGCAGGGATGGAATTGATCATTGCCATTACCGAAGGGGTTCCCGTATTCGATATGGTACGAGTAATGGAATATCTCAAAGATAAAAATAGCCGTCTGATTGGACCAAACTGTCCGGGAGTGATCACACCGGGCATTGCCAAAATTGGAATTATGCCCGGTTATATTCACACACCGGGTTCTGTCGGATTGATCAGCAAGAGTGGAACATTGACTTACGAAGCTGCCTGGCAGTTGGGGAACGTGGGACTAGGTCAAACCACGGCTGTTGGAATTGGTGGCGATCCAATTATCGGAACTACGTTTATCGATCTTCTGGAACTGTTCGAGAATGATCCTGCCACGGAATCCATTATGTTGATTGGTGAAATCGGTGGAACCGCAGAAATTGAAGCTGCGGAATACATCAAAGAACATGTCACCAAGCCGGTAGCTGGTTTCATTGCTGGCAAGACAGCTCCTCCCGGAAAACGTATGGGTCATGCCGGTGCGATTATCAGTGGGGGAAGTGGAACCGCTGATGAAAAGATCGCGGCTTTAGAAGCAGCCGGTGTTGTAGTAGCAGAAAGCCCTGCCGACATGGGCGCTGCTGTTCAACGAGCGATTGAAGCAGCAAAATGATGCTCAAGTAATGATACAAAATAAAAAGGGCAGCCAATCATCAATTTGGCTGCCCTTTTTTATCAAAGACGATTCTGAAGATTACATTTCGTCGTCCGCACAAACCCACCCGCCTAGCGATGTGTTGTACTCGATTAGTTCTTCAGGTTTGAAGTAGATTTTGATCTCGCGAGTCGCAGCTTCGGGGCCATCACTCCCATGAACCAGGTTCATCTGACGGCTGACTCCATAATCGCCGCGAATGGTTCCAGGTGCTGATTCGCGACCGTTTGTAGAACCCATCATCGAACGTACGACAGAGATTGCTTCCGGGCCTTCTGCCACGATCGCGACGACGGGACCCGCTGTGATAAATTCTTCAAGTAGAGGGTAGAACGGCTTTTCCACATGTTCTGCATAATGTTCGGCTGCTAATTCTTTTGTCACTTGCAGCATTTTCAAGCCGATGATTTTTAACCCTTTGTTTTCAAATCGTGATAAAAGAGTCCCCGCCAGACGTCGCTGTACTCCATCGGGTTTAATTAGGATCAATGTTCGTTCAGTTGCCATGTGGATTACTTTCTCTGAGGTCTATAGTCTTTAAGAATTTGAGGGGTGGAATTTATCCCCTGTTAATTATCAACGGTTTATTTTCAGATCTTGAGTTACAAGTAGGAGGGACTCATTCAATTACAAAGTTTTCTTACCTGTTGAATTCAAATAAAATCCGGCCTCCATTTCAACCTTGATTTGGTGATCGGAAGGAGAGAATCAGGAGGAAACCTGTGTATTACTATTGATGCAATTGTAGAATTGTCGAAACAGGTAATGGCTATCGTGTGGCCCCGCTGATGCTTCCGGGTGGTATTGCACACTGAATGCGGGGTAAGTTTTATGTCTTAAGCCGGCGACAGTATCGTCATTCATATTGATATGAGTGATTTCGACGTCAGCGGGCATTGATTCTGGGTCGATGGCAAATCCATGGTTTTGAGAAGTAATTTCTACCTGACCTGTGTCATGGTTGACGACGGGTTGGTTTGCGCCTCGGTGGCCGAATTTGAGCTTGAACGTTTTGCAGCCACAGGCTAAGCCCAATAGCTGGTGTCCCAGACAGATTCCAAAAATAGGGACTTTGTCCAACAGGGAACGAATCGTCTCGATAGCATAAGTCAGAGGTTCCGGGTCGCCTGGACCATTTGACAGGAAGACGCCATCAGGATTCAAATCCAAGACATCTTGAGCCGTACAATTTCCGGGAAGGATGGTTACTTTGCAGCCCAGTTGGCTCAAATGACGCGGAATATTCCATTTCATTCCATAGTCGATAGCGACAATATGATAGGAATTTTCAGAGACATAATCGGCTTCAGACAGACTCTCTAAATTTTTTCCACTGAGAGCATGGGTAGAACTACTGTGTGCCAGAGGGGGCAACTTTTCACTCCATTCCCGCGATGACTTGGGAATGACCTGACTGACTAAATCTTGTCCAGCCAGCTGAGGGCTCTCTTGTGCTTTTTTTACCAGGGACTGATCGTCTAGATCTTCTGTCGAGATGACGCCCGTCATGGCACCGTGGGTACGAATCTTTCGCACGAGAGCACGGGTGTCGATTCCCTGTAGCCCGATGACTCCGGCTGTATTCAGATATTCATCGAGTGTCTGAGTTGAGCGATAATTGCTGGGGATCTCACAAAGTTCACGAATGATAAAACCTCGTAAAGCAATCCCCGAAGATTCAACATCTTCCGGAACAATTCCGTAATTGCCGATTTGGGGATACGTCATTGTGACGATTTGTCCACAGTAAGATGGGTCAGTCAGAATTTCCTGATACCCGGTCATGCTCGTATTGAACACAACTTCACCGTGGATTTCGCCTTCTGCACCAAAAGCCGTTCCTGTGAACACACTGCCATCGGCAAGGGCTAATTTCGCTGTTTTCTGCATTGTTTACACTGATCTCAGGCAATGGATAAAATTTTGGTCAAATCTCGTATGTTTTATCAAAGATGAGCGCAAATAAAAAGAGACCAGCGGTAGATGGCTGGCCTCTTCGATGGGATTTTTCTGATTGATCTAAATAGGATCAGCCCAGATTTTGTTTTAAAACAAAATTGTCGATGCGGATTACATTTTCATCGGGATCGTTAAAACTGTTGAACAGTTCAGCCATGATCGAGTGAAAATGCTCCCGGCAGATGGAGTAGTAATTGTGCTTACCGTCGCGACGTGCTTCAATCAGACCCGCATCCCGCAATAATGCAAGATGATGGCTGACCGCGGGTTGGCTCTGATTGAGCCGCTCGCATAAAGCAGTCACAAATAATTCTTCTTCCTGGGCCAGGTAAAGCATAATGCGTAGTCTGGTCTCGTCAGACAATAACTTAAATACTTTTACCAAGTTCTTTTCAAGATGATTTGGCAGCGTTGGAAATCGCTGGGTCGATCCTTCTTGGGGTGGTTCCACAAGATTTGTGGCCATATCACTAGTATCCTTTTTTAAATTCATGCAAAAAAGTTCTTTTTAAACCGTCGCTCATATTCAGCGACCGGGTTGTGGGGCATAATTAGTTTTGTTCCGCTCACATTCAAGGCGGGGAAGTGAATCACAAAAAAACAAGCAGCCAACCGCTGGCCATGCCAAAATTTTACTACTTTGTGGCCCATTATCGCCTGAAATACGTGGCGCGCAGATCTAAGTTGAAATGT
>JAJDEK010000193.1 GCA_029259875.1 Planctomycetaceae bacterium | reverse complement strand
AGATTAAGGCTTCGTTTCTGGAACTCCAAACATATTGCATCACATGTAAACAGGAATGATACATCTGGCAAAATCGATGTGCTGAAGTGAAAACAAAAACAGCCCCGTAATCCAAAGAACGAGGCTGTTTTGATGGAATCGCTGTTTATTTCGATTTGAGCGCGAACTCAAAATTGTTTTCTCCATCCGGTTTGACTTCAGCCGTTAGTGTGGTCTCCGAGTTGTATTGTTTGGGAATATAGGATTCTGTGACTGGTTCGTCGTACTGATCTTTTTCCCCAGTCTCGCGTGTGGCTGAGATAAGAACTTTCTTCTTGCCGAGTTGGCTGTCGAATTGAAATTTGCCGTTTTCGATGCCACCGGCAGAAGAACCACCTTTTCCATCACTTGAGTCGAAAACAATACTGCCTGCTGACAGTGGTTCTCCGTCGAACGTGACTGTTCCCTCCACCTTAATCTTCTGAGGAGCATCCGATGCACCGCCACACCCCGTCAATAGTAGAAGAAGAATCGCGTAACAGACTAGTTGTGGTCCGAAAGTAGGCCCTCGCATTATCGCTCCTTTAAATAATGAGGCAAGCGCGCCTCGATCTATCTTTATACATAGATGATGAATAGAATTTGAGAAACAGAGATAGCCTGTGATCACAACTGCAGCTGGATCACAGGCTATCTCTTAAATTAAGAATGAGATTAGAATTCTCCGATGGTCTCTTTTCCTTCACGGGTTCCCAGTGCCTGGAACAGAGCCGTATCGATATTTTCAGAAACAAAGCGAACAGCACCGTCGCCCATCAGAGCATGTACGCCTCCTTCATGGCGGCTACGGGCGTGGATTTCATTGTTCTGACCCGAACAGGAACGGCACGGTGCGTCTTCAGTACCATTGCAATATTGTGCAACATCGCCAGTAGGTGTATTCGGAGGTCGGATCGTAGTAAATGTTAAACCACCGTTGTGGTAGCTGTTGTGATAACGTCCGCGTAGATCGTGTGAACCACCGCAGACCACATTGCCTGGTCCTGATGCGGGAAGCGAATCTTCGGCAATATTGATTTCACTTCCCATAATTGTCGTTGACATACCATCTACAACATCACGAATTTTTGTACTGGACAGGTTATAGAACATACCATTCAATCTGGGATAAGTGCTCTGTGCACCTTGTGCGGTTGAGCCTGAACAGAGTAGATAATTACCATGAAATCCCTGTTGTGTGATCTTGCCAGCTTTAGGATCGGAAGGACAACTGAACATCGCAACGCGTGTGGTGGCTTCTGGCCAACCTCCGGGGAACTGGTTTGCCTGAATGCGGGGGGTAATTTGATTATACAGGGGTGCCTGATCAACAAAGGGAAGAATCATGTGGAACCATCCCTGCCTTGCACCACTTGTGGCTGCCGGAGCTGCCGAAGCCGCATTGACTCGACACACGGTTGAGAATGGAAACACGCGATGTGTTTCATGGTAGTTGTGTAATGCTAACCCGATTTGCTTCAGGTTGTTCTTACAGCTTGAACGTCTGGCTGCTTCGCGTGCTTGCTGTACTGCTGGTAGTAAGAGTGCGATCAGGATCGCAATGATGGCGATGACCACTAGTAGTTCGATTAATGTAAACCCTCGTTTCCGCTGATGCTTCAGATTCATGTCTCTTTTCCTTTTAAAAAATAAATGAGAAAAGTCCGTATCGATAGCAAAAATATTGCCCAAAATGGCAAATCAATATTTAGAGAAACTTCTTATGGAAGCCGATATTGAATTAGAGGTGTGATTTATTACTCTATAGGTAGAACTGAGTAGATATTCTGTCAGTAAACAGAATATCTTAATGTTATTAATACATTAGTTCATTAATATACGCATGATTAATCAGTGAGTTTACAGTGAGTTATGCAAAAATGTCAACTGATTTCTGGAGAAAAACAAAATTCGAGAATTGAAATCGTTTCAAGGGTAGCAGAAACTCAGAGTAGAGAGCCCAAGGCTTTTCTGTCCTCGTTAAACTATTACAATGGGAAATGACTTCGCAAAAAAATAGATGGAAATATTTGTGTACGATCGAGTCATTCTCACGCCGAATCTAAGTGGCGACAATGAGATAATGAGATAAAATACTAAGGTTATTTCACACACCTTTATTTCTCGCTCTACATTTTCCCAGACTGTGAGATGGGGAATTGGCGATGAGAGCAGTTTGGAAGACGTAATCCAAGAAATCCGGCGCGGCAGGTAGCAAGCATTAGCGTGAAGAACGAATTCCCAGGCTTAGCTTGGTTTGAAATGATAAGATTTGACTGCTAATTCACAGTAACAGTGTGCCAAACCATTGTTTAATGGTTCCAGGTGCGAAATAGTTTCAGATCCCTTTTTGCTTTCTCAGAGAGTGGGTGTTGTTCGGCCGCGTATGCCTTGGCTCGACTTTCGAGCAACCATCCCTTCCACGGCACATGCGGCTCCAATGATTTCAGGGCTTCCACGATGTGCTCCGATTCCAGCTTTTCAGAAACAATATACCGCACGATGAGTCGTTTGTTTTCGAGACGATACATTGAAAACGGTTGATTCAATTGTTTGTAGATTGGTAATGCTGTTCTGTCATCAACATCGGATAATGCAACTGCTTTACGGAGAACGGAATCTAATAGTTCCGGACTCCCCCACGGATTCGATTGCAATCGCTTCAATGTAATCAGGATACTCTCAAGCGCTTGATCTAGCTGGCGTTGTTGAAAGTAGGCGATTGCATTTACAGCAGCGGCTTCCGTTTTATTATGCTTGCTGAGCACTTGCAAGAGATCATCCGGGATAGGAAGTCCGGCTTCCGCAAGCGAGTGGGCATACACCATAGACTCAATTGAGCAGGTTTTATCTATATCAAGTTCTTTAAACCGTTCTACGGCTTCTGAATAACGTTTCATTAGGTACAGATTATAAGCTCCCGCCCGGATTTGTTGAGTATCTGAAAGATGTTTCACTTTGGGAATCGCTCCGCCCAAATGCAGATGCATGGCAAGCCTGCGCTGTGCAATCGTTTCTCTATTTAATTTGTCTATGGAAACAAGAGAGTCATCTTGGGTTTTCATTGCAAGCAGATGTAAGTCTTGAATCGAAAACCGTGTTGTCTTACCGACTGTCTTTGCGAATGCATATTCAAGAAAATTTTGGTCATCTTCATTAAGTAAATCAGCATGTTCCTTCAGCAGCGTGTCAATCGTAGTGTCACCGCAGACATAGTGAGCAATCAACCCTTCAATATCATTCACACGCCAACCAAGATTGAGACCCTCTTGTATCGTTTTTTCATTCAGTCGTTGTCTTAGTGACTCAATATTTTGTGGGAATGCTGATTCTGACTTACCACAGACGACAACCATATCTCTCGCCTTCGTTCGCCAGATTTGAATATTCGGGAACACCGCTCGTATTGTTTGCAGAACGATCATCACGGTGTGGTCGTCGACTTCATACCCTTGAACCCATTGCAGAAACAATCCATTGTCATTTAGCTTTGTTGAAACAGATTCGTAAAACTCGCGCGTATAAAGATTCGCGATTCCGGCTCTGTAAGGGTTTGAGGGTTCGGATACAATGAGGTCGTATTGATCTTTGACGGTAAGCAAAAATTCACGGGCGTCGTTATAATACATGTGAATCTTTGGGTTTTTCAACGCATTACGATTGACCTCGGCGCAACGCTCAGCCATCTGCAAAACCGTTGGTTCCAGTTCAACGACATCCACCGAATTGATCTCTTCTACATCGGCCATCCAGCCTGCAGACTCCCCTGTTCCCAATCCGATGACCAGCCCTTTCTTCGGAGATTTGTGTAAAAGCGGGCCAATCAGTCCCAGTCCAATTTGTGTTCCTGCATCGCCATAGGCATTGCCGTCGCTTTTTCCATTCACGATGAACGCAAGGCTGTGCGTGGCTGTGATGGCGGCACTCGTCTCCCTACCCACGGCCGGCCAATTACACTGTCGTTGTT
>JAJDEK010000192.1 GCA_029259875.1 Planctomycetaceae bacterium | reverse complement strand
CATCCGCGTCATGCCTCTGATGGGAATGCTGTTTCGAATGACACTCAAGTTGGTCCACCACGGCGTGTGCGTTGGGTCGTGGGTGCACAGGCGGAAGTGCGTGGTATGGTGACAGCCGGTGGTAAGAACTTTTATGCAGGTGTGCTAACACGTGACAGTTTCAACGGCCTGCGGTTGTGGGATCGCGATTTGCTTAAGCCCTCCAAAGAGGGAAAACATGAGATGAAAAATTTATCTCGATCTGTGCCGAACCCTGTCTCCAGTGGTGACTATCTGTTTGCTGTCAGTAATAAGAAGCTGCTTTCTCTAGATGCCGATACCGGAGAAACCGTACATGAATTTGAAACCATGACCGAAGCCCGTCATCTCCTCTACGATGCGGGAATTTTGGTAGCGATTTGTGATTCCTCAGTGGAAGCATTTGATGTTGAGACTGCGAAAAAGTTATGGCAGTTCCAATCGGCGGCACCACGTTTTGCGGTCATGGGAAAAAATACGGTTGCTTTTCTGCAGGGAAATGTGAAACGTGGTGAGAAAGTGACGGCTGTTGTGATCGATAGTGATTCTGGAAAAGTTCGCTGGCAAAATTCCAGTTACCCTTGGCTCTCACAGGTGACACGCTCTGTTTATCATGGTGGCAAGATTGCCTATGAAGTCTCTACATTCAACGATAATGGTCTCGATAACGCGATTCACATTCTCTCTGCAAGCGATGGTAAGTCGGTCTTAGACCATATTTACCTGCCCGGCATGAATCATCGTCGTCAGGCACGGGCCATGTTTATTAATGAGAAGCTCTGGGTATTACATGGTGGAAAAGATAAGGACAAAAAGCGATTACCAATTCAAGTTTCCTCCATTGATGTTCTTTCTGGCAAAACGCTGAGCACACATGATGCAGGCCTCGCACACTGTTTTCCGCCCGTGGCCACAACAAATTATCTCTTCTCGGGTGAACTTGATCTGACAGACTTGCGTACCGGTGAAGTCGATGCCAATCGCATCACCAAGGCGAACTGCAGTGCAGACAGCGGCTGGATTCCTGCAAACGGTTTGATCTATCTTACGCCCAAGCACTGCACCTGTTGGCCGATGTTACGTGGCTATACCGCGCTCGCTTCGGAACGCAAAGCAGGTGATATCGGAAAGCTGGACGTCAAAAATACGGAATTTAAGCTTGAAAATGGAGAGGATCCACCGACTTTCAAAGCGAAGAAAAATGATGATTGGCCCGCTTATCGAAATGACAATTGGCGTTCTGCCAGCACACCCGCGGCAGGACCCACAGAATTGAAAACGCTCTGGTCAACTGATCTCGGCAAAGCCACCGATCTGACAGGCCCCATTGTTGATGATTGGAACGAAAACCCATTTATCAAAGGACCGATTTCCAGTCCGGTGATTGCAGAAGGGTTGGCTTATGTGGCCCATTCCGATACGCATACTGTGATCGCCATGGATGCCAACACCGGAAAAGTCCGCTGGCGATTTATAGCTAACGGGCGGGTGGATACCGCTCCGACCATTTATAATGGACTCTGCTTGTTTGGTTCCAAGAGTGGTTGGGTTTTTTGTTTGAATGCGAAAACGGGAAAGCTCGTTTGGAAGATGCAGGCGGCACCCGTCGATGAGCAAATTGTTGCCTATGGTCAGCTGGAATCACCTTGGCCTGTTGCAGGCTCGGTTCTTATTGTGAATGACACTGCTTACTTTGCTGCAGGAAGGCAATCATTGGCCGATGGTGGAATTTTGATATTCGCCGTTGATCCGGCTTTTGGTTATCTCCGTTGGGTAGAACGATTGAATACGGTTCCCCAAAAAGGTTTTTACAGAAACTCAGGGTTAGAGTTTGATAATTATGATCTACTGAATCGCGAAGGTGACGGCGTGGCGATGTCTCGCTGGGTGTTCAACAGCAAATCCGGGAAAATGTCGATCGAACCCTGGAGCGCCTTCTCTAAGTTGCAGAATGGTGACAAAGCAGCGATGGTCCCCCGTGGTTCCTGGTCCTATCCTCCGCGTCATCAGAGACGAATCAAATCATATACAGCAAAACGGTCGCTGGTCAGTTTTCGAGAAAACGTTCTGATCGGCTCGCTACAAGGACGCAATGCCATTTACCGCCGAGACTTCGACCTCGAAGGGGGAGAAAAATTCGACGAAAAGTGGATGACCGGCTGGGCTGCAGGTGCAGCATCGAGAAAGGGCGCGATGCCCTGGCGAAGTACCCGCTTGGCAGAGAAGGCAAAGTGGAAAACAAATGTGTTCGATCCCAAACAAAAACAGACTATCGACGCTCTGGTCTATGCGGGTGACCGAATTTATCTCGCAGGCTCACAAGGTGACTTACAAATACGCTCTGTAGCTGATGGCAAGCTGATAAAAGCAGCAAAACTTCCTCCAGTCATGTGGGATGGAGTCGCCATTGCCAATCAGAAATTGTATTACGCTACACAAGATGGCCGTTTGGTTTGTATCGGTTTATAACTTTTAGTTTCGTTCCCAACATTACATTTTCGTGACGAGAAATAAACAACGATCATTGGAGGCAGCATGCGACGCGTTTCTGGAGCATCTTTTATCACGTTATTCATCACTTTGATGATTTCAATTCCGATTTCTGCTGCGGATTTGAAGCTGGAAAAGATCGAGGGCGCAAAGCCGCTGAATGTTGTTTTTATTCTGTCCGATGATCATCGTTACGACGTGATGAGTTTTCTGGGGCATCCGTGGGTGGAAACGCCAGCGATGGATGCGATGGCGAAGGATGGGGTTTACTTCAAAAATGCGATGGTCACGACATCGCTTTGTTCCCCCAGTCGTGCGTCAATTTTAACTGGTCAGTACATGCACAATCATGGTGTTGTTGATAATAATGTGCTCACTAAGCCGGGAACCACCTTCTTTCCACAGTATCTTCAGGAGGTAGGTTATCAGACGGCTTACTTTGGTAAGTGGCATATGGGCGGTCATTCCGATGCACCGCGGCCCGGCTTTGATAAATGGGTCTCGTTTCGAGGACAAGGTCATTACTATCCTCCAAAACATTTGAAGAAATGGTCATTGAACATCGACGGAAAATCCGTTCCTCAAAAGGGCTACATCACTGATGAACTCACTGATTATGCGATCAATTGGTTAAACAAAAGTGTCAAGCAGAGCGATAAGCCGTTTTTCATGTATCTG
>JAJDEK010000191.1 GCA_029259875.1 Planctomycetaceae bacterium | reverse complement strand
AAAATCCTTCAAGACAATGCAAACATAAAGAGAAGTGTTCGATGTATCCTGCAAAACAAACCACGCCTTTCATTCTATTTTTGATCTTCACAGGATTGTTTATTTCGAGTGTCGACTCCTTTTCTCTCCTCGCTTCAGAATTGAAAGAAAGCGTGGTGCTGCTACCGGAGAAAGTTCAACTCTCAGGTAAAGAAGCACGGCACCGTGTCTCATTTCAGAAGATCTCTGATGGTAATATCGTGGGACCAGTTACAACAGAATATAAGCTCTCCTCTAGCAATCCATCTGTTGTTACAATTAAAGGTGAGACACTGATTCCCGTGAGTAACGGCCAGGCGGAAATTACAGCAACCTCAGGAATACTTCAATCAAAAATCTCTGTCGTGGTCACAAATTTTGAGAAACCTCACCAATGGAGCTTTCGTAACGATGTACAACCAATCTTGACCAAAGCCAGTTGTAATTCCGGTGCCTGTCATGGTGCCCTTGCCGGTAAAGGCGGCTTTCGTCTGTCGTTAAAAGCGTATGATGTTCAAGGTGATTTTCATACGATTGTAAAACAATCGCGAGGCCGACGAACGGAGTTGTCTGATCCTGCCCGTAGCCTGTTATTAATCAAACCAACGGGAGCGGTTCCTCACAAAGGGGGGGTTCGTTTCGAAACCGACTCACCAGAATACCGAATTCTTTCAGGGTGGATCGCACAAGGCGCTACTCCTCCTGATGCAAAAGATTCGGTGATTGAACGATTAGAAGTACTACCAACCCGATCGATTCTCACGAAAGGACAAACGCAGCATTTGCTCGTTCAGGCTCACTATTCCGATCAGTCAGTTCGCGATGTGACTCAATGGACCACGTTTTCTTCTGTGAATGAAAGTGTCGCTCAGGTTGATGCAAAAGGATCAGTTACAGTGACTGGTTTTGGAGAAGGAGCCATCGTCTGCATCTTTTCCAGTAAAATTGCGATCTCGAAAATCACGTCACCTTACCCACAAAATATTGATCCAGCCGTCTATACAAAATCACCACAACATAATTTCATTGATCAATTGGTTGTCAAACAGCTCAAACGCTTAAATCTTCCCCCTTCTCCTCAGTCAAACGACGCCGACTTCATTCGTCGAATCTATATCGACACAATTGGATCGCTTCCTACACCACAAGAAACGGAAGCCTTCCTCTCTAATAAATCTCCGGACAAACGTAACAAACTCATTGAGCAGCTTTTAGATCGCCCTGAATTTATCGATTACTGGACTTATAAATGGTCAGATTTGTTACTGGTAAATGGAGCACTTATTCGTCCGCAGGCAGTCAAAAAATATCATGAATGGATTCATTCACATGTAAAAAATAATTCGCCTTGGGATCAGATGGTACGCGAACTGATTACCGCTCAAGGGAGTAGTATTGAAAATGGCGCCACTAATTTTTACGCTATCCATCAAGATCCTGAATCAATGACAGAAAATGTCAGCCAGGCATTTCTGGGCCTGTCTATTGAATGCGCGAAATGCCATAACCATCCGCTGGAGAAATGGACGAACAATCAATATTACGCGATGGCGAATTTCTTTTCCCGCGTCCGTGCAAAAGGCTGGGGAGGCAGTAAGGGTTCCGGAGATGGAATTCGTACTCTGTTTGTTGCTACGGAAGGAGATCTGGTTCAACCATTAACTGGTAAGCCTCAACCTCCCACGCCTTTGGATGGAGAACCCATTGATATCAATGCCCCAGAGGATCGGCGTATCTATCTGGCCAATTGGCTAACTTCGAAAAAGAACCATTTTTTCAGTCGTTCCATTACCAATCGCGTCTGGGCCAACTTCTTTGGTGTGGGCTTGGTCGAATCAGTTGATGATATGCGAGAATCCAATCCTGCCAGCAATGAAGAATTACTGGTGGCTGCTTCTGATTATCTTGTCAAAAACAACTTCGACTTAAAAGCACTAATGAAAGTCATTCTTCAGTCTGCCGCCTATCAGAGAAGCAGCCAACCCCTTCCCGAAAACAAAGATGAGAAACGCTTCTATTCCCGATACTACCCCAGGCGCATGATGGCCGAAGTTCTCTTAGATTCGATTTCACAAGTGACTGAAGTCCCCGACGAATTCACCAAATTCTACGAGCCGAACCCGCAGAAGACCGACTTCTACCCCAAAGGTACCAAAGCGATCCAACTCTATGATTCTTCTGTGATCTCTTACTTCTTGAAAACATTTGGCCGTAACGAGCGCATGATTACTTGTGAATGCGAACGAACAGAAGAACCTACGATGATTCAAGTACTGCACATTTCCAATGGAGATACCATTAATAATAAGCTCAAAGCCAAGGAAAGCCGTGTCACCAAATTGTTGGAAACTAAGAAAACAGATAAGGAGCTGATAGCAGATATTTATATGCTATGTCTCTCTCGCAAACCAACAACTGAAGAAGAAACAAAACTGGCAGAGCTATTGTCGGAAACACCAAAAGCAGAAAAACGACAAGCGATTGAAGATCTCTTCTGGGGAGTCTTAAGCAGTCGTGAATTTCTGTTTAACCACTAAATTCATAGCAGTCCCAATAATAAATACTTTTATATACAATTGACTTGAGGTCATCGATGTCACACATTTTGACAAAAACAATTCTGGCTTTCTCAATCACCTTACTGATTGCCCCCACCGGCTCTCTACAGGCAGCAGAAGCGCAGATTGATTACCAAAAACAGATTGCACCTTTATTTCGAAAATATTGCGAAAGTTGCCATAGCGTTGATGATCCTGAAGGAAAATTAGTAATCGACTCCTACCAGGGTCTACTAAAGGGTGGAAAACATGGACCAGCAATTCTCCCTGGTGACAGCAACAGCAGCCGTCTGATTCGAATGATCAAAGGCGAAGCCAAACCACTAATGCCTCCTGAAGATAGTGGAGAAAAATTAACTCCTCAGGAGATTAAACTTCTGGAAGAATGGATCAGTCAAGGTGCCAAAGGCCCTTCAGGCAAAGAACCAACCCGCATGCAACTGACGGTCCCCAAAATCGCTCCTGCTACAGCAGTTATAAAACCGATCGCATCTCTCGCTGTCTCATCAGCAAACGACGTGATTGCCATTGCTCGTTTTTCAGAGGTAGATTTTTTGTCTGCCTCTTCAGGCAAAATCATTCATAAGCTAAAAGCACTTCCCGGCAAGGTAAATTCTGTACGATTCACTTCTGATGGAAAATGGCTCATTACTTCCTCAGGAACAACGGGATTATTCGGGCAGGCCAGCATTTGGGATGTTGCCACTGGTAAGAAGCTGAAAGAATTTTCAGGTCATAAAGATGTGTTGTATGCAGCCCAAATCAGCCCCAATAAAAAGTGGCTTGCTACTGGTAGCTATGATCGAAACATTATTCTTTGGGATGTGGAATCCGGTAAGAAAGTACGGGAATTGCCAGGCCATAATGGAGCCATATTTGACTTGGCATTTAGTCCAGACAGTACGACACTTGCGAGTGCTTCCGCTGACTCGACAATCAAAGTCTGGCAGGTTTCAACGGGCAACCGACTCGATACGCTAAGTCAGCCACTCAAAGAACAATATTCCGTCTCTTTCAGTCCGGACGGTAATTTTATTCTCGCAGCAGGTGCGGACAATCGCATTCGCAAATGGAAATTTGTTTCTCGCAAGGCAGCAAAAATCAATCCTCTCATTCTAGCACGCTTTGCACATGAAAGTCCGGTGATTCAATTTGTGTATTCACCCGATAAAAAACTGCTGGCGTCCATTTCTGACGATCGTTCTTTAAAAATTTGGGATGCAAAGCAAATTTCACTGCTACATGTTGAGGAAAATTTGCCGGCGATTCCAACCTCTATCGCGTTTTCACCCGATTCACAGACTACGATTGTCGGATTCAGTAACGGACTCGTAAACCGTTTTCCCCTTCCCACTAAGCTTTCTACTTCGACTGAAAAACCGAAGATCACAAAAGCTACGTCAGAAACCACATTACCTCTCAAAGAAGTTGCTAAAGCAATTCCACTCAAAGAAATGGAGCCTAATAATAAGCCAAAACAGGCAACAGTTCTGCCTTCAACCTCAGTTATCGCCAGTGGTTTGATTGCATCTGCTCATGAAAACAAAGCAGACGTAGACGTATATCGTTTTAAGTCCAAGGCAGGCGAAGAATGGCTCATCGAAACAAACGCCGCTCGTAAAAAATCAAAACTCGATTCGAAAATTGAAGTACTCGATGCGGATGGAAAACAGATTCCCAGAGTTTTACTGCGAGCCGTCCGAGATTCCTATTTCACATTCCGTGGTAAAAACTCAGACATATTGAACGATTATCGAATCCATAATTGGCAGGAAATGGAATTAAATGAATATCTCTATGCCAATGGTGAAGTCGTTAAGCTCTGGCTCTATCCGCGCGGCCCGGATTCGGGATTCAACGTCTATCCTGGTAGTGGTGGTAAACGCTACACGTACTTTGGAACCAGTGCCATCACACACGCTTTGCATGAGCCATGCTACATTGTCGAACCACATCCTGTGGGAACTGAATTACCTCCCAATGGCCTTCCTGTATTCACCCTGTACTATGAAAACAACGATGACAGCAGACGTGAACTGGGTGATGATTCCCGTTTGATCTTTAAAGCCCCCAAAGACGGAATCTATTATGTACGCGTTTCTGATGTGAGAGGATTTCAAGGAAAAGATTTTCACTATGAGTTAACCATTCGTCCCAGAAAACCAGACTTTAAAGTAACAGTGAAAGGTGTAAACCCCAAAGTCAACGCAGGTAGCGGGAAAGAGATTGAAGTTGTTGCGCAGCGCATGGATGGTTTCGATGGGCCAATACAAGTTGACATTTCAGAAGTGCCCGCTGGATTTCATGTCACCAGCCCGATTATCATCCAAGCAGGACATGATCGTGCTTATGGGATTATTTCTGCTGACCCTGTTCCTGATACTCCCGGCCCCCTCGTCGCACCAAGACCAACACATGAAAAGTATAATTCCATCAAAGTCACAGCATCGGCAATTATTGCTGGCAAGAAACAAACACATACTGTGAATTCTCTGGGAACGGTTCAGTTGCTGCAAAGCCCTAAGTTAATCATTCGAATCGCAACGATGGATACTAATCCTCTCGGTGCCGCTGGACACAATCTATCAGAGATCCCAGAGAAACCGCTGGAGCTCACAATCCATCCCGGCGAAACCATCGCAGCCAAGGTCCTGCTATTACGAAACGGATATAAAGGTGTGGTTGGATTTGGCCGCGAGTACGCAGGACGAAATCTGCCACATGGAGTTTATGTGGATAACATCGGCTTGAACGGACTATTGTTACTGGATGATCAGAACGAACGAACTTTTTATCTGACCGCAGCAAAATGGGTTCCGGAAACAACACGGCTGTTCCATATTCAAGCGGTACAAGAAGGCAAACAAACTTCAATCCCCGTGCTGCTACATGTGAGGCAGAAAGAGAATCTGGCATCCAAATCTCAGTAATTCGGACTCATAAAATTCTTGGGATAGTTATAACAACACGTCAAAGACGAGCTCAGATTTTTGTTTCCCTATTCTGCAGAAGAACGGGAATGATAAGACGTCAATAGTGGCATTGGTGCGTGTGGATAGTCGACTGGTTGATACTGGATTGACAATTCCGGAGTCATCAGTTTTTTGCCGTTTTGAACTCGTGAAGTAAGTGCCCGGTCAAGAATCCCACTCGTCAAAAGTGTTCGCTCAACGGGATAACTCGGACGACCTGTATGGACCATCCTTTCGATTGCCTTCAATAGGTAAGCAAAATGTGGATGCGAGGGTTCCGCTCGCTCTTCAAATTGAGTGGCAATGGGCTGCTTTTGCCCCTTGAGCTTCAGCGCCACCGAGGTTCGGCTAACGGACTGCAGCATAAACTGCACTCCCAAAAATCCATCATTGTACTTGAAAAGAAATAATGAGGCATCAGGGTCTTCACGAACATTGACATTGCCTCGTTTCGGTACTGCGGCGAGTGCTGCGTTAAATACATCTTTGGGAATGATGCCTTCATCAATGGTTTTCCACATCGCATCACCCTGTAAATATTGCACCCACTTGACACCTTTTTCGGCACCGCGGCGTCGCTCGACCAGACATTGATAACATTCGAGTGCGTGAATACCATAGATGTCGAGACCAGAGTAACCGATCCCTACTGCTGCCTCAATTTCAGATCCAGAAGGGAGTTTGAGTTCAGGTTTTCGATATGTCAAAGGTAACGACGACCCAGCCATGAAAGGCACCTTCATCTTCTGAGCACGATCATAAATCCACTTCGCGTCTGACCAAACGGGTCCCAGGTGCTTGTCGCTAAAAACCGGTACGACTCGACCGTACTTTACGAAAGTATCTGTAATCTCTTTAAAAAAACGACGGCGAGGATAGAGCTGTTGTTGCTTATCATTTAATGGATAGTCACCATGTTCTCCAATACTGATCACACCATCAACGGGAATATGGTCACTACCAACTGTGACTGCTTTTTCAATGGTATCGAAAATTGGAATATTGTATTTGGCAGCCATCTGGCGGGAGAGGTCTTTGTCAGGAAATTGATCAACGTACAACGATGCCAATTTTAACGCCGGTCCGGTTCCACCGTCTTGCTTCCAACCCTCCAGAATTTTCCCAAGCAGTACATCGGCGTGCATGCCCTTTTCATAGATTGTGATGACAGCAGCAACCGACTTCTTTTTGTTTGGCTTCGTCGAGGTTGCCATCGCCCTTTGCGTAGGTACACCACAGGTAATAGCAGCTGCATATGCAAGCCAGTCTCGGCGAGAGATCGAGTTGGATTTTTTCATTTTGTCATTTTCGTAAAGTAGATTCAAACGGTTTTCACAGTAACCAAGTAAATCCCCCATTATCCAACTCCACATTTTTTAAAAAGGTAATATTTTCTATTTCAAGTACCTATTTCTTCTTTTGAAACAGCTCATGGTCCGTTTTCCCGCCTGATCTCAGATACGCCAGCAAGTCCAATGCTTCCTCTTTGGTCAATGTATCCACGAGTCCTGTTGGCATCATAGAAGATTTGGAAGGCAGCATTTCTTCAATCGTATCACGGTTAACTACGGTCAAATTACTGGGATTCGTCATATCGGTGAGCACCATCAGATTCTTGCCACTCAAGTTAATCACACGCCCATTCACCACACGCCCATCATCCATAATAAACATGGTCGACGCGTATTGATCCGAAATCACTTTGGAAGGTTCAATGATGGATTCCAGCAAGTTCTGAGCATTAAAGCGTCCTCCTGCTCCGGTGAGATCAGGACCGATGGTTCCCCCTTCTCCGGCAAAGCGATGACATTTGAAACAGGCTGTGGCGGCAAACATTTCTCGTCCCCGCTCAAAATTGCGCTGAATCTTATCATTGTTGGCAGCATCCAATAATTCGTTAACAGTCCACTTTTTGACAAATGGACGTGGGGGTCCTTTCGCAACTGGTGCTGATTTTTCCAGATTCACTTCCAGAATCGGCTTGAGCATTTCTTTCTCCTGATCGCTCAATGTTTTGATCGCTTCTGCTCGAATATTGACCAGGAACTTATTAAATGACATGCCCCCTTTATGGGTCGTCGATTTTAAATACCAATTAAAATACTTCTTTCGCAAGTCATCATTCCAACCAGAAGCAAGGCTGCTGAGAACTTTGGCATAATGAATCTGTTCTTCTTGTGTCAACGCTTTGTTTTGTAGTTCCAAAGTTCGCTCGATGACCTTAGGAGCATTCAGATAAACCAAAACCTGGCTTAACTCACGATTCATGAATGAATTCTGGGCTGGATAGGATTTATCTATTTGTGCCAGAATATTTTTCCGTTCTGGCTCAGTTGGTGCTCCCAATCGAACAAAAGTCAATTGGTAAAGACGTAACAAATCCATTTTCTGTGTTGCAGTGAGTGCGTTCCAATCCAAGCTTCTCAATCGATTCAGTAACGGTGATTTAAAGGCCGGTTTTCCATTTCGTGCCAAAGCAATGCCTGCAGTAATTAGTGT
>JAJDEK010000020.1 GCA_029259875.1 Planctomycetaceae bacterium | reverse complement strand
GCCATCATCGGCTTCATTTCAATGCTGTCATACCGCAGCATACGAGCGACATCTTCAGCAAGTACCACTTCATTGTTGACATCGACACGCCAGGTCGGAACGGAAATTGTAAGATCACTATCATGCGTCATTTCTAGTTTGGAAAGGCACTCCTTGATTTGATTATCACTGATTTCCGTACCTAATATTTTTGAAAGGCGACTGGAATTCAGAGTGAATTTTGATTGCTCCCGCTCAGTTGGATAACTGTCGGTGATATTCGAAGCAGGTTTTGCTCCAGAAAGATCTGCATCCTGTAATAATTGGGCGGCGCGGTTGAAAGCCCCACTCAACATACCATTCGGGTCGGTTCCCCGTTCGAAACGGTAGGAAGAATCGGTACTAATGCGAAGCTTCCGGGAGGACGTTCGAATACAGACCGGATCAAAACAGGCCGCTTCCAGCAAAATTCGTTTTGAACCGGCTGTCGTTTGGGAATCCCAACCTCCCATAATCCCCGCCAGAGCAATAGGTTTCTCGGCATCGGCAATGACCAGCGGTTGATGTGCGCCATCCACTTCCGCTTCATCCAGCAGTTTGAGTTTTTCTGTTTTCCGAATGCGGCGGACTTCAATCCGGTTGCCTTTCAATGAATCAAAGTCGAACGCGTGTAAAGGTTGTCCCCATTCCAGCATCACAAAGTTGGTGATATCGACGACATTATTAATAGGACGCAAACCCGCTGTTTGCAGACGACTCTGAATCCAATGTGGTGACGTACGGATTTGGACTTCATCAAATACCTGACAGGTATACCGGGAACAAAGTGCTTCATCTGCGATTTCGACAGCGACGGACGCTGTCTGATTCGCAGCAGGGCTAATCACCCGCTCGCTGGGATACTTCAGTTTCATATCGAGCACAGCTGCCACTTCACGGGCGATACCAATCATTCCCAAACAGTCCGGTCGATTCGGCAAGACGGCAACTTCGACCAGTGATTCTTGGAACGGTGAGACGGCAGGCAGACTCGCGCCCAATGTCGCTTCATCTTTGAAAACCTGTAACCCGTCTGATTTCGCAATCATTCCCAATTCACCATCCAGACAGATCATGCCTTCAGAGCGAACGCCTTTGAACTTTCCCTCAGAGATCAGTGCACCGGAAGGTAGCTTCGTGCCGGCAACCGCGACAGGAACACCCCAGCCAATCTCAACAGGATGCGCGGTGGCACAAACGATGGTAATCAATTTGCCTTTTTCAATCTCAACCTGACACTCAAACAAATTGCCAGCGTCGCCTAATGGCTGCTTGTCTCGAATAAAACCAATTCGAATGGGTTCCAGTGCGTGCGACAGGTCATGTTCTTCTTCGACTTCCAAACCAACCGTCATGAATGCATCAAGCAGTTCGCTCTCTTTGCAATCTTCTGATAGATAATCGCGCAACCAACCAGTGTTTATTAGCATCTTTCTCTCTTCTATGCCTGAAAAATTGTGTCAGCTTTTACAAGGAAATGTTGATTAAAACTGACGCAAAAACGCTTCTTCATTTTCATACATCAATCGGATATCACTGATACCGTGTCGAATCATCGCCATGCGATCCAGCCCTAATCCGAAGGCAAAGCCCTGCCACTTTTCAGAGTCCACGCCACCGGCTTGCAGCACTTCGGGCCGAATCATGCCTGCTCCCAGAATTTCCAGCCATTTGCCGTTAAACATCACATCCACTTCAGCACTGGGTGTTGTGAAAGGAAAGTAACTGGGACGGAAACGGAGTTGAACATCTTCGCCGAACAAGGCGCTGGCTAATTGATACAACACCCATTTTAAATCTGCAAAACTGATATTCTCATCGATGGCGATCACATCAAGTTGATGAAAAATGGGAAAATGCGAAGCATCAATTTCATCACGTCGATAACAACGCCCGGATGTCATCGCCCGCAAAGGAGGGGGTCCGAATTCCTTCATCGCCCGTGTTTGAAACGCTGACGTATGCGTCCGTAACACATTCCCTTTTGTGGTATAAAATGAATCGTGCATGTCACGCGCCGGGTGCCAGTCGGGCGTATTCAATGCATCGAAATTATAAAATTCGGTTTCCACTTCGGGATAATCATCGTAACGAAAACCCAAACCAATCAGAATGGATTTCACTTCTTCCATCGTCGTTGCCAGCGGATGACGATGGCCAGGCATTGCACGCACGCCGGGTAGCGTTACATCAATGGCTTCAATTTCGGGACCTGAGTTTTCGCTCTCTTCCAATTGCAATTTTTTCTCAGCCAGCGCGGTCTGGATGCTTTGTTTGATGCTGTTAAGCACTTTTCCAAACTCGCGTTTTTCCTCAGGCGACAGTGACTTTAACTGTGCTTGCAGGGATTTCAGTTTTCCCTTTTTCCCCAGATATTGAACACGCACTTCATCTAACTCTGCAAGAGATTGTGCTGCCGCAATGCTTGCCATTGCCTCTTCTACCAGCGCATCATTGTTGTCCGACATTTTGCTTCTTCAGATTCTGAGATTTCTGTGTGATTATATTATCGGTGCTTTACAGAACACTAACTCGCTCATATCTCATGAATTGACAACGAGTTGCGCGCAAAAATTGCACTAAGACGAGGATTGTAACTATTCCGACAAAATTCTGCAACCACCCTAAAAATCAGGGAATTTCCATTCAGCGGAAGCCTCAGTTGTTGCAGTGCTTAGCGATTGCCACCGATTCACTTCAGTCGGTGAAATCAAGGAAATTCGAACGGCTAAAAAGAGCTGACATACTCCGATTTCCAAATCCAGTGATCTCTCTGTGCTGTCATACTAATTTTACTGATGTGCACCGTGGTCTCAACTGGAAATAATCTCTTTCACCACTTCGCCATAAACATCGGTAAGACGGAAATCACGACCAGCATAACGGTAGGTGAGTTTCTTATGGTCCATCCCCATCAGATGCAAGAGTGTGGCATGCAGATCATGGATATGAACTTTGTCGCGTGCTGCGTAGTAACCATACTCATCCGTCGCGCCGTGGACATGACCGCGTTTTACCCCGGCTCCCGCCAACCACATTGAATAACCTTGTGGATTATGATCGCGACCATTCTTTCCCTGAGCAATCGGCGTGCGTCCGAATTCGCCGCCCCACACAACAAGCGTGTCTTCCAATAAGCCTCGCTGTTTCAAATCAGCGAGCAAACCGGCAATCGGTTTATCCACCATCTGAGAATTGCGTTCGTGACCATTTTTCAAGCCGCTGTGCTGGTCCCATTTGTTATTTCCTAGTGCGACTTCAATATATCGCACCCCTGCTTCCGCGAAACGACGGGCCATCAAACATTGACGACCAAAGTTTTCCGTAGACTTTTCATTGATGCCATACAGCTCCTGAGTTTCTTTCGTCTCAGAAGACAAATTCATCAAGGTAGGAACTTCTGATTGCATCTTGAAAGCCAACTCATAGGAATTGATCACGCCCTCGATCTCATTATCGACTTTCACTTTTTCCAGATGCCGCTGGTTCATCGCTTGCAGTAAGCCAAGTTGCTTTCGTTGCTCTTCATCTGAAGAAGAATTGTTAGTCAGAAAACGAATGCGGGCTTCTTTGGCAGCCGTATCGGCATCACCAATTGCCGTTCCCTGATACGCGGCAGGCAAAAACGCACTGCCGTAATTCCGAACACCACCATGTCCGCGCGAGGGACAAATCGAAATGAAGCCGGGTAAATTATTATTTTCCGTTCCCAGACCATACACCATCCAGGAGCCCATCGAAGGACGCACCAGACTGTCCGACCCCGTATGCAGCTTCATCACCGCCTGCCCGTGCGATTGCCCGTTGGTATGCATCGAATTAATCACACACAGTTCATCAGCATGACCGGCAACATTCTCAAACAATTCAGAAATCCAAAGTCCGCTTTCGCCGCGCTGCTTGAATTTCCAGGGAGATTTCATCAATCGCAAATTTTCCTGCGATGATTTCTC
>JAJDEK010000190.1 GCA_029259875.1 Planctomycetaceae bacterium | reverse complement strand
GCCCGCAGGAGAGTCATGGCTGAGAATTTACCGCTCTGGTCAATACGTACTCCCAGAGTGTCTTTTTTGCCGACAACCAATTCGATCCAACTACCTCGCTCTGGAATCACGCGACAAGAATATTCTTTCTTCTCACCAGGTTCTGAGCTGAGTACGAAGTCGACGCCCGGCGAACGGTGCAACTGACTCACAATACAACGTTCGGCACCATTGATAATAAATTCACCGCCACCAATCATGACTGGTAAATCACCAAGATAGACTTCTTCTTCGATTGGCTGCTCTTTCACCAAACGCAACCATACTCGGAAAGGCCGACCATAAGTCATGCGTAACTGGCGGCATTCTGTGGGAGTATAACGGGGTTTACCCAGTTCGTACTTAACATACTCTAACTGGTACTGCCCCTGATAACTTTCGATGGGGAATATTTCACGCAGAATTTCTTCGAGGCCTTGATTCTTTCGCTCGCGAGGCGATTTGTCAGCCTGAAGGAATTTTGCATAAGAAGATGTCTGAATCTGCGTGAGATCAGACAGTTCAAAACTATGCTCAATCTTACCAAAGTTAATCACAGATTGAGTGGGGATCGTTCGCTGTGCTGGAATCGGCATTAAGATGATCTTTTCTATTTACCTGGTGCCAGATGTGGAAATACTCTGTCCAAGTAATTTTGTTGACCTGACAGAGCACAAACCAAGAATAGCGAGGAACCGCAGCGCGTACCTCGAGAGAGTACAGCCAAAGGAGCTGCATTAAAAGCGAATTGCTCGACTAATTCAAAGCCTGATAAATCGCTCAATACTACTTTGCTATTCAAAAGAGAGTACAATGAGTCGATTGCTTAGACCAAATGGGACTGAAAACGATAACTGATCGAAGCAGATAAACTTACGAAAACAAATATTAAGCGGCACATGCAATCAAAAACTATGCTCTAAGTAAAAATGGCGTTTGAAGCCATTTCAATCTGCGCGATCCAATAAAACCGAGCAGTACCCAATGGCTTATTCTAAACTCATTAATAGAACACTTCAATTGCACGCAGAAAAAAAACCGAAATACTGAAAATTTATTCAGTGTTGTTTAGCCTGTACCGAGTCAATTCTCAGCACAGGCTAAATCAAATCGGCCTCTTTCAGAAACCACTTACTTCAACTCAGCAGTACCACCTGCTCCTTCAATCTCTTTAACCAGAGCTTCGGCATCTTCTTTCGAGATACCTTCTTTAAGCGGCTTGGGAGCGCCTTCGACCAAGTCTTTGGCTTCTTTCAGACCCAGGCCAGATGCGCCACGGACTACCTTGATCACAGGGATCTTGCTGTCACCAAACCCAGTCAACATGACAGTAAACTCGGTTTGCTCTGCAGCGGCTTCTCCACCGCCAGCATCAGCAGGACCGGCCATCATAACAGCTCCGCCAGCAGCAGCTTTAATACCGTGAACTTCTTCAAGGTAGTCAGCCAATTCTTTAGCCTGGAGCAAAGTTAAACCAGCAATTTTGTCGCCCAGTTCTTTGGATTCGGCACCAAATTCAGTTGTTGCTTCGGCTGTCGCCATCTTCTCTTTCCTTTCGCACGAATGCGTAAAATAAAATCTCGCTTAGCAGTAAATCAAATCAACGCTGCTTTGTTTCAGCAGCAGTTGCTACAAATTTTAACACTCAAATCATAAGTCTGAAAACGACTCATTAACTTATGATTCTTCCCCCTCGGAAATTGTCTTAATCTGCCCGGCTATGACGCCAGCAGGTCCTAAGAGTGCCCCTGCCAATTGCGCACCAGGTCCAAGGATACTCGACGCAATTTGACCGATCAATTCCATCCGACCAGGACTTTTACTCAATTTTTCAACATCATCTGACGTGAGCGAAGTTCCCTCAGTCGATCCGCCCTTGATGGCCAGATTTTCGATATCGGCCGCCCATTTGGACATTTCTTTTGAGAGAGCGACGATGTCCTCTCCGCCCCATACTAGTGTCGAAGGGCCTTGTAAGGTCTCTTCCATTCCTTCAACACCGGCGTTCGCAAAAGCGCGACGTGCCAATGAGTTTTTCACCGTTAAGGTTGCAATCCCTTTTTCATGCAACTTTAGACGAAAATCATTGTCAGTAATGGCATCCATCTTTGCAGAATCTATGACGACAAAGTCTCGAGTTTCTCCAATTCGAGATTCTATCTCAGAGATAATCATTTCTTTTACAAATTTACTCATTAGATCGCTTTCAGCTCATAAATGCCGAAGATAGTAGTTAAACTAATTAGGGTTTCTGAAAATGAATCAGAATTCATTGACAGTTTTAGATGGCAATTGCAATTCCAGGACTCATCGTCGAAGAAATCGTAATCGATCGCACATACACCCCTTTTACTGTCGAAGGACGTAGTGCTTCTAAATACTTCAGCATCGCCTGAATGTTTTCTATTAGTTGAGTTCCTTCGAATGACATCTTACCCACGCGGCAGTGCACATTGCCGCCTGCATCAACACGAAACTCAACTTTACCTGCTTTATATTCCTTCACGGCATTGCCCACATCTTGTGTGACTGTTCCTGCACGTGGGGAGGGCATCAAACCACGGGGGCCCAAAACGCGACCCAATGGACCAACAACGCCCATCATGTCGGGTGTCGCAATCGCCACATCGAATTCGAGCCAACCATCTTTGATTTTATCTGCAAGATCTTTACCACCAACGATATCAGCTCCCGCAGCCTCAGCAGCTTCTAAGTTGCTTCCCTGGGCGAATACGGCCACGCGCTGTGTTTTACCAATACCATGTGGCAGGATAATCGAACCGCGAACGAGTTGGTCAGCCTGACGTGGATCTACTCCCAGGCGTACGGCCACTTCTATAGTCTGGTCCATCTGGACTGGCTTGATCTTCGCAGGTAGGTCGTTCTCTAATGACTTTAGAGCGCCCACGGCTTCTTCAAGACTGACAGAGCTAAGGCCTGCCAGTTTCTCATTATAAAATTTGGATCGTTTAGATTGATTTCCCATTATTCTTTATCCGAAAAACGGTTGTTGTATTGAGTTAGCTCTGGTTTTAAAAACGCAGGCTGGAATGACTGCTAGTGCATAAAAAGATAAAACTATTTTTCTACCTCAAGGCCCATGCTACGAGCGGTACCGGCAATGATTTTTGCCGCCTGTTCGATACTTGGGGCATTGAGATCTTCAAATTTGGTTTTTGCGATCTCTTCTAATTGAGCAACAGTAACACTTCCCACTTTGTTCTTCTTAGGGTTGTCGGACCCTTTTGCAATTTGAGCA
>JAJDEK010000189.1 GCA_029259875.1 Planctomycetaceae bacterium | reverse complement strand
ACTCTCGATCACGAAATGATTCAGTTTCGCAAACAGCATCTCGGACGCTATCTGGAAGCCTTGGTGACAAGACCTTACGACGAGAAAATGGTGCAATATCTGGACATGGTCGGCAAGATTCATACTCCTAAAGCAGGCAGTGAAGAATTGAACGTGCCTTTGGTGCAGATGAATGCTCTGATGGGATTTGTTTCGAATGCATTAGTCAGTACACTTCTCGGGCTGAATCTGGATCGTGAAACTGAAGTCAAAACTCTAACGGCGTTTAATAAATTACTCTGGATTCAGAATGATTTGATTACTCGTCATTATCAGGCATAAATACATTCAGGATGCTCGAGTTACGGTCTGAGATCAACACAAGCTAGGTTACCAGCTGAATCCCGACAATAGAGAAGTCCGTTACATAAGACAGGGACAGTCCAGCACTGGTGATCGAGGACTTTGAAGCGAGAAATTTCCTGGTATGATTCCGGTGATGCTTTCGCTGTTACCAAAGTACCTTCATCTGTGAGAAGAATTAACTTACCGTCTGCAATCAGCAACGAACCACAGCCAAATCCCGCTTCCCGCCATTTCAACTTCCCTGTCTGTTGATCAATGCAGGTTAAGCGTACGATGCGTCCCAAATTGGAATTACCGTTCATTCCATAAAAATGTTTTTTATAGAGCACGCTGTTGTTGAAATGATTCTTCATATCGCGATTTGTATAACGGGTTTTTAATTGCAGATTATCGAAATCAAATAACGCACAGCCTTTTCCATAACCGGACGAAATAAAGATACTTTTCCCATCAATGATCGGCGTGGTAGAATTGGTAGCGAACGGTGAAGGCCAGTCGAAAGTCGTAACTTCTTTTCCATCATCTGCACGTGTGATTGTCAAACATTCATTGTTCAACAGAGCCAGATAAATCGTTCCGTCGATTTCGAAAGCAGCCGGTGTACCGTAACCGGGCATATGCGGGGTCGATTTCCAGAGTTCTACGCCTGTTTTTTTATTGAGGGCCACGAGTCGGCCTGCTTCGACAATCAGCTTATCGCCAAGGATCAGAGGCGAACAGGTGAAACCCCACTCGGGTACTTTCATCTGATAGGCTTCCGTCAATCTTTTTTCCCAAACGATGTTTCCCGTCTGGATTTCAAAACAGAGTAGGTTCCCATCTCGACTGTTTGTGTAGAGAAACTCCCCATCGATAGTTGGTGTCGCACCAGGACCTCCCGCATTGAGGCGACTGACCAATTCAGCAGGGTAAGTATGTTTCCAGATCTCTTTTCCGGTTTCTGCATCCAGGCAAAAGACAGTTTCATTTCCTGCTTTGTGTCCCATGGTGTAGATGCGATCGTTGGCTGCAGAAATCGAGCTGTAACCCGTTCCCACATTATCGCGCCAAAGGACAGTGGGTGATTTTTGTGACCAATCCGCACGCCAGTTTGTTTCTCGTGAAACCCCGTTGTAATCTGGCCCTAACCAATGTGGCCAGTAACCGGTCTTATTGGTTTGGTGACTGACGAACTGGGCATCACTGAATGAGACTTCGACTACAGTCACAGGATTCGTTTGCGCTTGCCGTGTGTTTTGCTTTGCGGAATCTACATCAACGGCCAACGGGGCCGCATCACTACAGGCTGCAATGAAAAAACCTACGATCAAAAAGTTAAGCAGGGTGACGAACTTCATTTGATTCTCCTTAATGGTTGTCACCCTATTATGAACACTCTTTGATTATCGGGGAACGTCAACTTTGATACGCAGGTCTCGCAATTGGTGCGGATCGACTTCAGAGGGAGCGCCACTCAACAAATCAGCCGCTTTTTGCGTTTTAGGGAACGCAACCACATCACGGATGTTATCATTTCCACATAGTATCATCACAAGTCGGTCCAGACCCAAGGCTGCTCCCGCGTGTGGAGGTGCTCCATATCGCAGGGCCTGCAACAGAAAGCCAAACCGTTCTTCCGCTTCCTCGGCTGAAATGTCCAGCAAATCGAAGATCGCCTGTTGGACATTCTGATCGTGCACACGAACACTGCCACTGGCCAATTCATAACCATTCATGACCAGGTCGTATGATTGTGCTCGCACCTTGGCAGGGTCGCTTTTGAGATACTCGAGGTCTTCTTCCACTGGTTGGCAGAAAGGATGGTGCTCAGCATCCCAGTGTTTCTCTTCTTCGTTATAAGACAAGAGAGGAAATTTCGTCACCCAACAGCATTTGATGTCGTTAGGGTCATACAGCTCCAATTCTTTCCCTAAGCGATTTCGTAACGCTGCCAAAGCCGCTGATGTCACGGCACATTGATCGGCGACGAAAAACAGCAGGTCGCCGACTTCAGCATGCATGGTTTCCATAATCTTCTGCTTGTCAGCATCAGAAAAGAATTTTGCGATGGGTGAGTGCAGACCTTCGTCGGTGACCTTGAAGAAAGCCAGTCCTTTTGCACCATAGTCTCCTACAAATTCAGTGAGACCATCGATGTCTTTACGGCTGTAGCGGTCGGCTGCCCCTTTGGCATTCACCCCACGTACTCGGCCACCCACTTCCATGGTTTTCTTGAAAACAGCGAAGTCACATGCTTGAGCGATTTCAGCGACATCTACCAATTCCATGTCGAATCGTAAATCGGGTTTGTCTGAACCGTATTTTTCCATGACATCGTGATAGTCGTAGCGAGGCAGGGGTAGTGCTGTCTCCTTGTTTCG
>JAJDEK010000188.1 GCA_029259875.1 Planctomycetaceae bacterium | reverse complement strand
AATCAACGGGCAGATAGCATTGCAGTCTTTCAGGTGGACAAGAAAACGGGCAAACTGAAATTCACCAACCACTACGCTGCAGTAGGCAACCCTTCGCATATCGTCTTTCTTGACCTTGCAAAACAAGGTTAGTTGAATATTGTTTTAGCCGTCGGATCACCATTCTCACTGACAGCAACCTATAAGTAATGCAGAACTGTATAACGGCGGACCTGGAGTGTATTTCCTATCTTATTATCCATCAGCTTGTAAGGTAAAAAATCAGCCGACCCGTATTTGTAGAGCTATTCAGATCTTACGGCTCGTCTGATTCTCCCATCTCGACAGTTTAACTTTCCGTAACTCATACTTATTCCGATTCGACCTATCAAAAGATCATTTACACTGGCGCGTCATTTTAATCTGATGGGATTGAGCCGAATTAGGAATAGGCAAACCAAACGAAGGCATCCTGAATAGGACCAGAATATTCAGACTCGTTATGTCGGTCGACTTCACTCATGCGAGGTTGCATTGAAGTCAAGTAGTCTCAATCGAGACATTCGGTATACCGAAATTGTGGATGGTAGAGTGTGTGTATTTAGAAAATGGGAAGTGCTGTGGGTGTGTCAACAGACCAAGTCCGTCTACTTTTTTTTGAGGAAGTCGATTAAGATTTTAGATTTTTTGTAAGTAACCACTCGTTCGAGTTACCAATACTACTGAAAGGAAGTTTTGCGTTGCTGGACGAAGATCAAAAATCATTATTCATGAATTGGCTTGGCGAGCATGGCTCCTCAGTTATGAAAGTGGCGCGCGCCTACACCCTTACCAGTGAGGAATGTCAGGACTTAGCCCAGGAGATTCTGCTACAAGCTTGGCGGTCCTTGCCAAAGTTCGAGGGGCGGGCAAGCGCCGCAACGTGGTTTTATCGTGTAGCACTACAAACAGCCATGAATTGGCATAGGAAGGACAAACCCCGTCGATCAAGGCAACAACCATTACTGGAGGTTCAAGCCGTAGCAACTGATGGTGTTGATAGTGGCGAGCAAGCTCAGCATCTAGATACTGTTGAGAAGCTCTACAAAGCAATTCACCAATTGCCGAAGACCGATGCGGCGTTGGTGTTGCTGTACCTTGACGAACTGAGTTATCGAGAGATGGCTGAAGTGTTAGGCATCTCAGAAAGCAACGTGGGTGTGAAATTGAATCGGGCAAAAAAAGCTTTAAATGAATTGATGAAAGGCCAGCCAAATGAACTCTGATAACCACATGGATCCTGACAATTATCAGCAGGCATGGAAGGCACATTCGTCTCAGACACGTGTTATCATCGATGCCGACTTACTGCTCAAAGAAGTACAGCGCGACCAGCTAAATTTCCGATCTACGATTTTCTTTCGCGATTTTGGTGAAGTAGGGATCGCACTACTAATGATTCCATTGTGGTTCTATCTGGGGGCCGTGACATCTTCACCTTGGACGTGGTATTTGACAGTCCCGGTTCTCGTTTGGATGGCTGGGTTCATGTTGGTATATCGAATGCGTCACAAGCCGAAACCCAGTCAGCCTGATGAACCGCTGCTTCTTTGTGTGAAGCGTTCAATAACCGAGGTAGAGGATCAAATATGGTTGTTGCGCAATATCTTCTGGTGGTACCTACTGCCGCCTAGCATTTCAATCCTGGCATTCTTTGCTCATGTTGCCTGGGAGTCACGGTCTGCAGGCTGGTTGTTTGCTCTCATCTCCTTCGTCGGACTCGCCGGCTTTTTGTTGGCGCTCTATTCTTTCATTTATTTCCTGAATCAACGCGCCGTACGTTTGCAGCTTGAACCACGACGCCAAGAGTTGTTGACGCTGCTCACAAGTCTCCGAGATGAATCGACCGGCGACGGCGCAGACGATCATGTCGCTCTACCTGGACTGCCCTTTGCCGAAGAGAGGTTTCGGACGCCATGTACTTCTCCGACCAGAGTTGTCATCAGCATGATTGCTTTGGTAGTGGTTCTGGTGGTGATCCTGGTAGTGGTCATGGTCAGCACGAACTTCTCTCTTCTGACGGGTGAAGCCTATCCGAAGCAATCTCCCTTCGAGGGTGTGCGATGGCAGGAATCCGAGCCGGAAGTCAAGCTCGGTGAAGAGTGGTTTAAGCTCGTGTCGTTGGATAAAATTCCAGCTTCCAAGATCGTAACTTTCAGCCAGCAGACCTATGGGAACAAGTGGCGTAAACGATTCGAAGAGGACCTCGTCGAAATTCTGACCCGTATGGGGCATCCACCACAGGACACGGTCACGCTGGTTGTTCAATCACCCACGTCGCCGGAGACCAGGGTTCGGGAAGACGTCCCCATGACGGAAGAGAATCGAAAGGCAATTCGGGTAGCGGCTGAAGCGCGGGAGAATCAGGAACCATAGTGTGATCCCAGAGTAGGGGAGTGGTGGGGCTTACACGAGAGCTTCATCTGTTTCCAATCGAAGCATCCGATCAATAGGCTAAGAACTTTGTACGTCGACCGGTCTTCGGATGTGTGGTTAATGAAATACTACTTGTGATTAGTCAGTCGGATCGACGATCTCGCGCGGCCTCAAGTCGCGACCAGATGAACCCATCAGCATCGGCTTACCAGATTTTGCGAATTCTTTCATGCGTCGCAGAATTTCGGGAGTAATTGTTAGGTCACCTTCGTCACGCCGTTTTTGCAATAGTTCGATATGCTGACGTACGAGCGCTTGGGATTCCTCTTTAGAGAGTTTGGGTTCAGTCCATTTCGTCCAAACAAGATAGGGGCCGCCTTCCAGTATCTGACGCTGTGCTCCATTATGTACGCCGGAAATCATGATCGATATATCTTTTCCTTTGAGGTTGAGAACCCCATCATTGAGAGTGCCCGTTGGTTTACTGTCCTTCCAGGGGATTAGAGAAAATTCACAAGTCGCGTGACCGACAATGTCAACTCCGACCAGATTTGCACCACTCACACCCATCTGTCCCACATAGATTTGATCGTTGAGAATGACCGGAGATGAGCGGAAGTCCCACTCTTGCAGTTTTAGATCGGAAAGATTGAACGTCTTTGGTTTTTGAATTTCAACAATTTCTGGAATCAATGTTAACTCGTAGATTCTCCCATCGCTGCCTTTGGAGAGTTCCATACGCTGTGGACGTAAATCGGGCATGTCAAATTTTTTCGTGACGGTTTCTATATTTTCTTTATTCTCGCCATGAGGAATCACGCTGAGTTCAACTTCTGCATAAATTTGTTTTGGGTTACGAGAACAGGTAATGTTTACATTGATATTTTTCTTTCCAGTTCCGACGCCCAAGCCTACTGCGCCTCCATGACTGCAATTTCCTGAGGAGTGCAATTGATAAGTCGCTAGAGTCTTGCCAGGAATCCATGATCTAATTTCGGAGCGAATATTGCAGTACCGATAAGCCGCGGTCTCTTCAGCGTGCCCTGTATTTGTTACGCCAATAACTAACCCAAAAACAACAATCATCAATAACTTCTCGTGTCTCATTATTTTTTCTCCTGAAAGACGTGTCCGGAACTTGTACTCAACGTTCCGACGCCACATAGATAGATTTCGCTTACGTAGTAGGACGGCTGGAGATCATTGGCTTCTACGATCAATTTACTTTCATTATCCTTTGAATCTGCTTCCCGCGTTTCGGTACCGTGGTTGTTAGTTTTGCCGGTTGTTACATCATCGATTCTGTGATCCATGCCTCGCAGCATCCAGCCGATTCCGATACCTATCAACATTGTGCATACCAATGCGGTAAGCGAACGTGCTGTTAAATTTCGCACTGTGGAAGAGCCGGTATGTTTGT
>JAJDEK010000187.1 GCA_029259875.1 Planctomycetaceae bacterium | reverse complement strand
GGTACGAGAAGAGCATAGTTTTCTCGCAGGCGGATCTGTCAACTGTCCTATGTGTGGCGCCACGATTGAAGAGAACACAAAAAAATGTAGTCATTGTGGAGAGACATTACAGGCATCGGCAGGTAAACAATGGGAACACCGTATCATAAGTGTAGGAGATGTTTTTTCGCGATCTTGGAACTTGTATAAAGAAAACCTGGGGATGTGCATTGGGGCTTCGCTCTTATCGTACTTAATGATGTTTGTTGGTATGGTTGCAATCGGTGTGGTGTTATTTGCAATCGGTTTTTCAGGTTTTGCCGTCGCAGGCCAAAATAACCAAGCGTTACTCATTCCAATGGTGATTTTGCTCTACGTTGTAGCAATAATAGCAATTTATTACGTACAATTTTATTTTCTACTGGGTCTGCAGTCGGTTATGTTGCAGATGACTAAAGGCCTTAATCCCGGAATCGGTGAGCTGTTCAGTTGCGGACCATTTGTGTGGAGAATGTTTTTATGCTCTTTGGTATTTGGGATTTTGATTATGCTGGGGCTTGTTTGCTTGGTAATCCCCGGAATCATTATTATGTTAATGTTTTGGCCTTATTCGTTTCTTCTCATTGACCGAGATTTGCCAGGGATTGAATCATTTACCAAAGTGAGGAATTACACAAAGGGAAACCTTTGGACTCTGACACTCATTTTTCTGGCTTCATTTGGTATTTATATCGTTGGTGCATCCATGACATACGGCATCGGCGCTATTTTTGTGTTACCTTTTTTAGTTTTAGTTCAAACAGTCACATACGCAGAAATGACTAATCAGTGAACTGAATTAACAAATAGAATCTTCAAAATTAGAGAGCTTCCTTGTCTGGGTTTTACGGCAAGGGAGTTCTTTTGCTATGATACCTGCAATTGAACAGGGACTGAGTAGGCCCTAAACACTGTACATGAGAACTTGGACAATAGCATGGTTCGTGAGCCTGTCATTAAGGGGGAGAATGACCCGGAAGACGATTTTTCCGGGTCGGAAGATACTTGGCATTCCGGCTATATGGCCGATGATGCAGAGTATGATGATGCCCTGCGGCCTCAAAGGCTTAGTGAAGTTGTTGGGCAAAGACAGGTTGTCGAACGATTAGAAGTTTTCCTCGATGCGACCCGAATACGAAATGAGCCCTTGGGGCATCTCTTACTGGATGGCCCACCCGGTTTAGGAAAGACCACGCTTGCCTCCGTATTGCCTAAAGAGTTGGGAACCGAATTACAAATTACTTCTGGTCCTTCTTTAAGTGCTCCCAAGGACTTGCTGCCTTACCTGACCAATGCCAGTCACGGTTCGTTTTTGTTTATTGACGAGATCCATCGTATGCCGGCTACCGTTGAAGAATTCATCTATCCGGCCATGGAAGACTTTCGGGTTGATATTACACTGGGTGAAGGACTCAACGCGCGTACGGTCAATATGAAGTTGCAGAAATTCACAGTCATTGGGGCAACGACTCGAAGCGGTATGTTAACCGCTCCCTTACGTGATCGGTTTATACGCAGAGAGCACTTGGATTTTTACGAAGATGATGAATTGGTCGAAATCGTCCGGAGAAATTCGAAGAAGTTGCGGACTGAAATTTCTGATGAATCTGCTTTTGAGATTGCCAGACGCAGCCGTGGCACTCCTCGTAAAGCCAATAATCTCCTACGCTGGGCTCGTGATTTTGCCACAAGCAAAGCCGACGGAAGGATTACGACCGAAGTTGTGAATCGTGCATTTGAGATGCTGGAAATTGACCATCTTGGTCTGGAACGACAAGACAGGCGGTATCTGGAAACACTAATCAAAACATTTTCCGGCGGACCTGCCGGAGTTCAAGCACTCGGTCATAGCTTGAATATTCCTTCGGATACATTAGAGGATGAAGTCGAACCATTTTTGTTGCGTTGTGGATTTATCCAACGTTCTCCCCGCGGCCGAGTTGTCACTATGGCAGCATTAGAGCATCTCAAAATGTCGTTACCCGATTCGGGTAAACTATTCAGCTAAGATAGACCTTTTATTTTAATTTCACAAAGCAAAACTATGAGTCAGTCGGTTTACTATGAATATGATGTTGTTGTCGTCGGAGCCGGGCACGCTGGCTGTGAAGCAGCATTGGCAGCAGCACGGTTAGGAGCAAAAACCGCACTCTTAACAATGAACTGCGATACTGTTGGTCAGATGAGTTGCAATCCTGCAATAGGAGGTGTTGCGAAAGGCCAAATCGTACGTGAAATCGATGCCCTTGGTGGCGAGATGGGGCGCGTGACTGATGAAACGGGAATTCAATTCCGAATGCTCAATCTTTCCAAAGGTCCTGCCATGCATAGTCCGCGTGCGCAAGCAGATAAAAAGGCCTATCAATTTTGTATGAAATGGAAGGTCGAGCAGCAGGAAAATCTGGCTCTCAAACAGGAAATTGTAAAGAGTCTGATAGTTGAGGATGATCGGATTACGGGAGTGCTGGTTCATGGGGATGCGCAATATCGTTGTCGTGCTGTGATTCTAACAACCGGCACATTTCTGCAAGCAATTATGCATACGGGAGAAGCTAAGACCCAAGGGGGCCGCGCGGGTGAAGGAACCACCGGAACTCTTTCAGATAGTCTTAACCATCTCGGATTTGAACTTCAGCGTTTTAAAACAGGAACACCAGCCCGATTGAACGGTCGTACGATTAATTTTTCGGTTCTTGATGAACAACCCGGGGATGAAGATCCCCAACCGTTTTCATTCATGACGGAAAAAATAAATCAACCGCAAATGTCTTGCTATTTGACAGAGACCAATGATTACGTCCATAAGTTGATTAATGAAAATCTACATCGTGCACCAATGTATTCTGGTCAGATCAATTCCACAGGGCCACGCTATTGTCCCTCGATCGAAGATAAAGTAGTTCGCTTTGCAGAACGTAACTCCCATCAGATTTTTCTTGAACCAGAGGGGCGTTATACGAACGAGTATTACTGCAATGGCATTTCCACAAGCCTACCCCGTGATGTGCAAGACCAGATGATCCATTCTATTCGGGGCTTGGAAGATACAGAGATTATGCGGTATGGCTATGCCGTTGAATACGATTTTGCAACTCCCACACAATTAAAACCAACCCTCGAAACGAAACGAATAGAAGGTCTCTACTTTGCAGGCCAGCTTAATGGCACAACCGGTTATGAAGAAGCCGCTGGTCAGGGATTATTAGCGGGGTTAAATGCGGCATTAAAAATTGCCGGCAAAGAGGATTTTATTCTGGATCGGAACGAGGCATATTTGGGAGTTCTGATTGACGATCTTGTTACAAAAGGTGTGGATGAGCCTTACCGCATGTTTACATCGCGGGCAGAATTTCGTTTATTACTTAGGCAGGATAACGCTGATCGTCGTATGACACCCATAGGTCGTCGCATCGGTTCTGTTTGCAATACACGTTGGCAGAAATACCAAGAGTATGACGCAGAACTAACAAAGGTTACACAGTTTATTCAGAGCACGCGTTACCAGGGTAATACTTTGGAAGAGTGGCTTCGCCGTCAGGATATTGGTTGGACTGAGATTCGTGAGTTTGCTCCTGAGTTGGAGGACTTTCACCTCTCAGAGCGGGCGATACAACAGACATTGATCGAAGTGCAGTATGC
>JAJDEK010000186.1 GCA_029259875.1 Planctomycetaceae bacterium | reverse complement strand
GAGTATTTGATAAACGAACGCCGATCTAAGGACATGAAACTTACCTTTTTCTATTGAGGAAAACCAATTTTCAATGGACCCAAAACTAAAGAATCCCGGTGTCTTAAAAGGGAGATTGAGATCAGAATTCTTAAGTGATTATAAATGAATGCTTTAGAAAAATAAAACCCAAAGTAAATCTTTCAAATCGCGAGCAGAATTGGGAAGCAAAATTACAAAAACGCAAGTTATGTAAATCTGGCATTTTAAGGTGAGTTTGCGGGTTTCATCTAATCTGAACCCATTCTGATTTGAGAAACGTTCTGATTAAAAGCTTACATAAGTTTTTCTAATACGAGCCTACTGTAAATGACGAATTTTTAGGCATAGCTATCCCGAATTCATCTAAGTACATGTTCAGCAATGAGGCTGAATTCGTCTGATGTTTTGAGTGGGCCGGAAAAGGTAGCGAAGGTGTTGTTCTCTCTTTTGTAAAATATTGAAGAGAATGAAGTTTCGGATCGACTTTTTCAGGGCTGATGAGAGCATAAAACCATATGAAATCAAATATTTGTCAGACACACAAAGGGAATTTCGTGTGCTGGCCACATCATATCACATCGACGGGCAAGCCCGGTTTACGTCTTTTCACGGATGAATGGATCTCGTTCTGGAGATTCGATTCAGACAAGACGGTGCCTTGCATTTTCTTATTGAAAAGGAACGGTACCGCATGATGCGCATGCTAAAAATCAGGTCAAAACACCATTTTTCAAATATGTTGGCCTCCGCCATCTTCTCGGCGGCGATCGGAATCCTTTACGTTAGTTATGATCCTTCTCCCGCAGATGCCGACCCAAATGACACAGGCGTCGTCGCGCAAAGACCAGTTCCTATTCCAGTTATTGCTTATAAGCCAACACATCAGGCTGAGTCAGGACTGAATACGAAATTAAATAAAGGTAATCAGCAGACCCAACATAATGGAACATTAACAGGGCGCATGGCATTGTTAATGAACTTGTTGTTACTGGAAAAAGGTTGCCGTTATTTGGAAACGGTTCCCGATTACACAACAACATTTTCAAAGCAGGAATTTATCGGAGGCGAATTGTCTGAGAATCAGGTCATCAATCTGAAGTGTCGTCATAAACCATTTAGCGTATATATGAAATGGGTTGTAGGAGACAAAGGCCAGGAATTATTGTATGTGGATGGCGAAAATGATCAAAAGATGCTGGTAAAAATGGGAGGATTGAAAGGCCGTTTGGTGCCTACGCTAAAACTTGATCCTCTCGGTTCATTGGCTTTGCAAGAATCTCGATATCCAATTACGAAGGCCGGAATCAAAGCACTGGCTGAAACGATTATCCATTTTCGTAAAAAAGATCTTGATGAAAAGCTTAATACCGAATGTGTGATGCTGACTGACCAAAAGTATGATGGAAAAGCCTGCTATTGTTTTATTGCTCATTTTGCCAATGAAAAAGAATCAAACACCTATCGTAAGTCCATTATTTACATTGATCAGAAAACATGTCTTCCGATTTTTGTACGGGGATACGGTTGGCCAACAGATGGTCTAGCGAGTGCTTCTCCAGAAGATCTGGATGAACAGACACTGATTGAATCCTATTCATTCACGAATATCAATATTAAATCAGAGTTGGCAACAACCGAATTCAGCAAAACGAACAAGAATTATCGCTTTCGCAGATAAGCAAAAGCGTTTTTAATAAATTGATTGAGTACAAATCGCCCGTCTTGAACTTTCATAGTTTGAGATGGGCGATTGCTTCTTCCGGGGGCATGATATAGCTTAAATAAAACGGTCCAAACTCTGCATATTTGGCTGAAGCTTTATCAAATCGCATCTTATAAACAATTTCCTTAATTGGCTCCGGTGCGCGACCCCATAAGGTAACTCCCCATTCCCAATCATCGAATCCTGTCGACGCTGTGATGACCTGAACGACACGACCGGCGAATTTCATTCCGCTGATACCATGTTCTGCCATCATGTTATAGCGGTTGCTGAATTGCTCCATATACCAGTTTGCGCCGGGGACACGTGATTTATTCATTGGATAAAACGTGTAGACAGGAAAGTCTGGGAACTCCGGATAGATTCGCTGTTGATTCATGGCCGGAAGACGACCTTCGTATGCTTTGAGTTTGGCTTGAAACGCAGGACTCTCAGCGTCTGCACCTTCCTGCTGGAGCTTTGCTGCATATTGGTCCAATGTCGGTACATACTCTGAAATTTCCGTAATGGAAACAAATGAATAAGTAGGAATCAACGCGGGACCAAGACCCGAAGACCGGATCCCCTGTTTAATACTGTCAATTTTGATGGGATTGGGATCCATGATCAGAACGTGCAAATCTGCTTTATGGCCAGAAACAACCGAGGTTTGCATGCGAATGGGAGCGTCTTCACGTTCAGGATTGAGTAATGTTGCAAGGGCTTCACGTCCTGCGGCACGTGTGGACTGATCGATTTGATTCAGTTTGCCTTGATCAACACGGTAGTACAAATGCAGGCAATGCCAGCCTTCCGTCATGACTATTGTGGGATCAGGAAGCGGAGCAGAATTATGGGGAGGACGATTCACGTCGGGTCACCTTGCTAAATAGAGAAGGAAAGTTATTCATCAATGCTTATCACTCTTGCCATGCACTATGATGGTCGAGTGAGCTTACGTGATTATAGCTGAGAGTCGGAAATGAGCAAACACTGTGATAGTATTCGTTTTTTATTTCGATTCCGTTTTCTCTTTATTTTTCGCTAATTTGAAGTTGTTTCTCGTCCCAATTCAGTTGGCGACTGACCTTAACAGGATACTTCCAGTCCCCCGCACTCACAAAGTTTAGCTTGACCGGACAACGACTGGCTGCCATTGCGACGGTCTGAGGTAGATCGAGAAATCGAAGCACATTCAACAAGGCAGGACCAATATGGTGTGAAGATGGTAATCCCTGTAGATCGAGCTCGTTCACATCATTTTCAAAGAGTGAGGCATACAGGCACAACGCAGCAGCGTCTCCGCTGGCTTTCAGTATCAGAGAAGACTTTGACACTTCTGACTGCGATTTCACTTCCTGGATAGCACGGCGAATATCCCAGATTTGCATTCCCTCTAATGATTGACCTAACAAATAGAATCGACGTCTGATCTGAACTTGTTTTCGTTTGTCAGGATTCCAACTACTCAAGCCAACGCCGCGTGGAGCAAAATAGGCG
>JAJDEK010000185.1 GCA_029259875.1 Planctomycetaceae bacterium | reverse complement strand
CATTCCGCGCACCCGGCAATGGGCGTTCTGGGCAGCGGTGTCGATGCATGTCTGCCTCATCATTGCCGTAGGGCCATGGGGTCTGAATCATCATCAAGGTGTTCTCATTTGGAATGCCTATTTTATCTTGCAGGACTGTTTTCTATTTCACAAGCGATTTAATGGAATCCCGATTCTCAAGAAGAAAGGTTCGGCGGATTCAAATAGCACAGATACCGACTTAAGTTTGTCGTTCAAAAGTGTTGTCGGATCGGAACGAGGAGTCATGGCGATTGTCTGGTTTGCAATGCTCGCGCCTCTGCTCGAACCGACGGGTTGTTTTGATCATTGGCCCGCCTGGGGTTTGTATGCGAGTCATCATGATCGTGTGGCACTGTTGATTGACGAAGATATCAAATCACAGTTGCCCCGTTCACTACAACCTTTTGTTGATCCACCGCAACCGTTAAGTCGCTGGTGCAGGGTTCGCGTTGATCGTTGGTCACTGGCCGAGTTAGGAGTTCCCGTTTATCCTCAGGCCCGTTTTCAATTGGGAGTGGCAATTGCCGTCGGTAGAACGCTGAAGCAAGATATGGGAGAAAGCGAGGAGCCGCCGCAATTCAAGCTTCTATTTGAAGGAGCCGCACATCGACTTACGGGCAAACGCAAAATGAGTGAGTATAATAGCTTAAAACAAGTTGAACGGCTTACAAATCGCTTCTGGTTCAATGCCCTGCCTCGTCAATTTGAGATCGATCACGAATCGAACCTTTTCGATTAAAAGCAGTCTCCTTTGTATGCGTCGGTTGCATTTCTTCCAGATTCAAAATACAACGGCGTTTCTAGTTTTGGAAAATTACATCGATTGGAATACATTAACGAAACTTTTGTATCTATTATAATTTGAGGCGTAAAATGGCATTAATTAACGATCACTACCTAAAGCTCAAAGCGGGTTATCTGTTTCCTGAAATTGGTCGCCGAGTCAATTCATTTTGTGAAGAGAACCCGAGTGCCGCCGTCATCAAACTGGGAATCGGTGATGTAACCGAACCACTGCCGGCAGCGATCAGGGAAGCCATGCATGCGGCCATCGATGAAATGGGTAATCGTGAGACATTCCGCGGCTACGGTCCCGAGCAAGGTTATGCATTTTTGCGCGAGGCGATTGCCAAGCATGATTTTCAATCGAGGGGCGTCGATATTTCGGCAGACGAAATTTTTGTCTCAGATGGTTCTAAATGCGATACAGGAAACATTCTTGATATTTTTGGTGCTGATAATAAGGTTGCAGTTACGGATCCTGTCTATCCCGTATATGTCGACACCAACGTCATGACCGGACGCACGGGAGCCGCTGATGAAAGTGGTCGCTATGCGGGCTTAACTTACTTACCGGTAACTGCAGAAAATGATTTTGTTCCCGCCTTACCGGAATCACCCGTAGATCTGATCTATCTCTGTTATCCGAACAATCCGACTGGCACCGTTGCTACGAAAGAAACTTTGAAACAGTGGGTCGATTATGCCAAAGCAAATGGATCGATCATTCTGTTTGATGCCGCTTATGAGGCTTTCATTACAGACCCGGAAATCCCTCATTCCATTTATGAAATTGAAGGCGCCAAAGAGGTTGCCATTGAGTTTCGAAGTTTCAGTAAGAATGCCGGGTTTACTGGAACACGCTGTGCCTTCACAGTCGTTCCCAAACAGTTAATGGGAAAAACCGCATCTGGGGAGCCAGCTGAAATCCATTCGCTTTGGAATCGACGTCATTGCACTAAATTTAATGGTGTTTCTTACATCATCCAGAAAGGGACAGAAGCCGCGTATTCTGAACAAGGCAAACAACAGATTAAGGAGTTAATCACCTTCTATCTGGAAAATGCCCGCCTACTACGAGAAGGGCTGGAATCAGTCGGAATCTCTGTTTATGGTGGCGTTAATGCTCCTTATGTCTGGCTCAAAACTCCAGGCGAATCCACGAGTTGGGATTTCTTCGATGAATTACTGCAAAAAGCACATCTAGTGGGGACACCGGGTAGTGGCTTTGGTGCTTCAGGAGAAGGCTATTTTCGTCTAAGTGCTTTCAACAGCAGAGATAATATCAACGAAGCGGTGACCCGATTCCAGAAAGTCGTGAGCTAATCAGGTACGTGAAAGTGAACCGTTAGCCAGAAAGAATAGCCCTGATTTCAAGGCCAATCATGATATATCGGTCATGCTTTATGTGGACACTCCCTAGGAGACTCTCTTATAATTAGCTCCTTGTTTTAGTCAAAGATCCTCTGTGACAGAGGACACCATGCAATACATCATCTGCTAATTCGGATGGCATCAACTGCCATCCGGGTCTCGCCGACCCGTATGGTCACACCTTCTCAAGTTAGTTTTCATTGTTCACCGAAAGGTTCTTCCTATGTTTAAATGGCACTTAACTGCCTGTTTATGTATTGCGTTTTTTGGATTTTCCCAAATGGCGACCGCTCAGACTGAAAAAGCAGATGCTGGCAAATCTTCTCTCAAAGATCAAAAACAAAAAGTCAGTTATGGAATTGGCTACAATTTGGGTCAAAACCTGATGAAGGATCAATTGGATCTTGATCCAAAGACTTTGGTCAAAGGTATTATGGATGCCATGACTAAGCAGAAGCCTCAAATGACTGAGGATGAAATTCGTTCGACGTTGCTCGCTTTCCAACAAGAATTGCGCAAGCAGCAGGAAGCAAAAATGAAACAAGCACAAGCGGAAAACATTACAAAAGGAAAACAATTTCTAGCAGCCAATGCCAAGAAAGAAGGCGTAAAAACCACCAAGAGCGGTCTGCAATATAAAGTGGTCAAGCAAGGAAAGGGGAAAACGCCAGGCTTGAATGACAGCGTAACGACTCACTATCGAGGAACGCTGATTAACGGAAAAGAATTTGATAGTTCCTATAAACGAAATCAACCAGCGACGTTTCCTGTCAAAGGTGTGATCGGTGGTTGGACCGAAGCATTACAGTTGATGAAAGAGGGCGATAAATGGCAACTCTTTATTCCCAGTGATTTGGCTTATGGCCAGAGAGGCTCTGGTCCCGACATCGGACCTAACGAAGTTCTTATCTTTGATATTGAACTACTCAAGGTAAACTAGTCTATTTCGACAAAACTCGTCTTCTTAGGCCGACGCAATGATCATTGCGTCGGCCTTTTTTATGCCTTTCTTCGAGTTATGAAGATGAGATCGTTGCAGGAGAGTTAAAAGACGTTCGAGTGCCACTCGAAATATACCATTCAGATCGTACTGGTTTTGTTGATTATAGCGGGAGGCTTTCCATCTCAATTTCGTTATTAATCGTATTCAAACATCGGTGAGGTTTCATTTTATGAGCTAAATTAGACAGAGAGATAACTAAATCACACCAGAATTTTTCTTCTGTTAATTAGCACAAAGAAACTGAACCATGACAGGTATTAATCATAGTAACGACCAAATGTTACAAGAAATGAACGGTTCGCAGGCCAAGCCTGCCTGTCCGGAATGTGGTTCTTATGAACCTTGGGGGCTTTCATCATGGTGTCCGAAATGCGGCTTTTATCCTGCATTGGGAAAATGTGTGGGGCAACCAGAATTACAAGCGCAAGAAGAAACAAAGCCACAGCCTCAAACGATCTGGGAATTAATCCCGGAGTGGGGTTGGATTCTGGCAATTGGTACGATTGCTGCAATCGGTTTGAGTATTAGTGGAAGCTTCTTTTGCAAAAATTCAGCGGAATTATGTCTGTGGACATTAACGCAAGCAAGCGTTGGTCTGATCATGTTTCTGTTTGGTCATATCCTTGCTTATTTTACTGCTGTTTCGAATTCGATTGAGTTTGGTTTGATGAGTATTGTTTTGACGCCACTTAAAATTTGGGGACCTTCCATCCGTCGTTTCCCAGGCGGAGCCTGGAAACTGGATCTGGCTGTGTGGGGGCTGACATTAGTAATTGGTGCATTCGCGATTGTTGGTGGATTTGAGTTTAATTCCCTGTTCCAAGATTGGGGTGTGCGTAAATCTGCAGATGCCAACCTTGTAGCTTCTATTGTCGACCAGGCCAAAGAAGCTGATGGGGGAGCAGATAATCTGGACGGTTCATTAAGCGATTTTGCTGGCGGCAGTGATGAAGCAAAGAAAGCTGCAATTCCAGACTCGCTCGAAGAGCCAGCACTCAAATTTCCGGAATTTGATTGTTTACTGGTCGGTTATACGACACTATCAAATGGGAAGATTGATTCGGTCTTAATCGCATCCTCTTACAACAAACGATTAGTCTACGCAGGAACGATCAATGCCAAAGCGATTCCTAAAGCTGTGATGGAAGAATGGCAGGCTCAGTTGCCAACCTTAAAACGATCGACGCCATTCGTGAAAACGAAACAGGGAGCGACTTGGGTGAAACCGAAAATCACATTCAAAGTGAAATCTAAAGGCTGGACAGAGACCAATGACCGGTTGATCAAGCCTCAGTTTTCCACGCTCTTGCAGGACATCAGGGTCAATTAGTTGTGATTACTGATCTGAGTGAATATTGAGTATGGCCCTGATGTTTCAACATCAGGGCCTTTTTGGTTTGATGGATCTGACAGGTTCTATGTGTTGATCTTTGTTATCACGGTACTTGGATGCTAAAATGGATGTCCAAGGTAATTCACCAAACAGAAACAGGCGATCAACAAAATGAAACCGGAATTGGAACGTTACAGTCGACAAGTGTTATTTGCAGAACTTGGCGAAGCAGGCCAAGCATCCTTGATGCAGAGCCGCGTGTTATTGTGTGGGTGTGGCGCGCTGGGAACAGTATTGGCGGATACTTTGGTGAGAGCAGGTGTTGGTCATCTGAAAATCGTTGATCGGGATTTTGTCGAATTGAGTAATCTGCAGAGGCAAGTCCTGTTTGATGAAACCGATGTAGCAGCCAAGCTTCCCAAAGCCATTGCCGCCGCCGAGAAGCTGAAAAAAATCAACAGCGAAGTCCAGATCGAGCCCATTGTGGAAGATATTGATCATACCAATATTTTAGCGCTCGCTGAGGGAGTGGATTTGATTCTGGATGGTACCGATAACTTTGAAGTACGCTACCTGATTAACGATGTTTCACTGGAACTCGGAATTCCCTGGATTTACTGTGGGTGTATCGGTAGCACCGGTCAGACGATGACGATTTTACCTGGCCAGTCCGCGTGTTTGCGGTGTTTAATCGATTCGGCACCGGAACCAGGTACTACAGAAACCTGTGATACAGCGGGAATTTTAGGACCCACGGTGAACGTGATTGCTTCATTAGAAGCCATCGATGCCATAAAAATTCTTTCAGGGCATGTGGATCTGATCAAGCCAGTCCTCACGGTCGTGGATGTGTGGGACGGATCATTTCGGCAAATGAGTGTTGCCGACCTTAGAGAGAAAGCAGGCTGCAAAGCCTGCCATCAGGGAGAACGGATCTGGCTGAAAGGAGAACAAGGTTCACGTACCACACAATTATGTGGCAGAAACGCCGTCCAGGTTTCTCCTGCCGAGAAAGGCCGCATCTCATTTGAAGATTTGGCTGAAAAGCTCAAGCATTCGGGTGTAGTAGACTATAATGCCTATCTGCTTAGACTGAATCTGAAAAATCCGGATTATGAAATCAGCCTGTTTCGAGATGGGCGTGCTATTATCAAAGGCACCGATGATCCTTCTGCAGCCAAAACAATCTATGCACGATACATCGGCAGTTAAATGAGACAGAAAAAGAGGAGTCCCTGTAAAGAATTCGTTTCAGCAAGTCATTTGATTTCATGCTGATGGGCCAGAAACGCTTGGACCATCTCTTTACGAATTCTTAGCATCAATTCCTTGGATAAAAGTGAGGAATGATTTTTCTCAGGATGAATTTCTATAACAGCCTCGCTGTCTAATTGAGTCAGCGATTGTTTGAGCAAAATGGTCGCTCCCTCCAGGTAAAAGGTATCAAGTTCCCCCATAAAAATATGAATTTTTCCAGCAAGTTGTGGAGACAGTGTTTTCCAGTTTGTTTCAATGATCAGACGAATGTCATAAGCTTTCCAGGTTTCAGCCACTTCGGGGTTAATGATTCCGGTTTCTCGATCATATAATTTCAGTGGCGTACCATCTTTTCCACGAGGGCTAAACACGGCTTCAAAACTTCGCAGTTGACCACCATGTCCCAACACATGTTCCATTTTGGAAAATGGCTCATACCATAACATCGGTTTCCGTCCCGTGCGGGCAATAGGTCTGGCTTGATTTAACGCATCGCGGTACATATTGCTTAAACGATCATAGATGTTGATTTGTTGAAAGTTTCTAAAATCAACCGGATCGGGAGCCGTACTCCAGGTACCTCCAAATACCTCCGGATATGTCACTTGTAACCAGAGTGAAGACCAGCCACCCGAAGAATGTCCCGTTAAAAAACGGGCGCGTTGGTGTGGGATCGCTCGATAGGTTTTTTCGAGTTCCGATAGAAATTCAGTGGTGAAGGCTTCACCCACTGGTCCATTGTTGGCCGAGTCCGCGAAAACATGATGCCCCCAACGACATTGAGGATTCAGAACGACACGAATAAATTCTACATTTCCTTCATTCTGTTCAGAAATAGGTGAGTTTCTACGTCCGCGAAAATGATCACCACCAAAGCCGGGAATCGAAAAAATGACGGGGTACTTTCGTTGATCCTGCTGATAGTAACTCTGCGGCAAAAGCACGGTGGCTTCGAAATAGGTGTCCTGACCATGGAATTCCGATAATAATGCAGAGCGAATTTTAAAGAGCTTACTCCAGTGGGTATCTTTGAATGTTTTTTCAGAAACAAGTTTATCGATTGTCAAAAGTGGCAGTTTCAGACCGGCATATTTGGGGACAGCAATCACCTGACTGAATCCATTTCCGGGCGCGGTGCCTATTTTTGGTTCATTCGAATTAAAGCGCGCCACGGCTTGTGCACGGTAATTATCAAGATTCATCTCGGAAAATGGTTTTGGAAATGAGAGTAGGTTCTTCGATTGGGGCGCGATCTCCAGAATTTCTCCAGGCTTCCAGTTGACTACGTCCTGAGCAATGAATGATTCCGGTTGAAACCAGGATGGGCCCGTACGAGGTTCCCGGTGAGATTGCGTAAAAATCAAATAAACGCGTCCCGTGAAAGGTTGATTATGAATTGATTCGGTAAATCGGACCTGAAACGCATTTTCAGAAGCATGCAACTCCGTTAAGACAATGAGAAAGAATGTAAACATTGAAAAAAGAGTAAACAAGCAAAATCGAAATCGCTGAATCATATGGAGTCTAGCCTCAGGTTGTTTTAATGAGTATCACAAGTCAACTAAAATTCTATATGATTCATAACCAAGATGCACCATAAAAAAGTAGCTTAAGCGAAAGGCACTTTCTAAAATGAATGATCAAACATCCAAGGTGGAAGAATTATTATCTCGCCTCAATGAACTTGAGTCTGTGTTAATGCATATCCAACATAATGTTGAACAGCTAAATGAAGCAGTCCTGCAACAAGGCAAAGTCGTAGATGTCATTGCGAAATCGATGAAACAATTGGATTCTCGCATTGGAATGTTAGAGAATGAAGATGAAAGCCCTGATTCTTATCAGGAAAAACCACCGCACTATTGAGTTAGAATCATTCAATTCTGGTTCATAGATCTCAGATTCAAGTACCATTTGAAAAATCTACTATCCGAAGAAATGAACAGCTTGAAAAAGTCGCTCTGATGCTGCATCTTATGATAAAGCGTTTGTCACAATCATAATTTAAATTCCGGAAGGACTTTGCCATGCGTCAGGTGATTTCAGTGATTTTTTGTTGTTACCTGGTTTCGCTTTTCGGTTTCTCTGGAATAGCTTTGCTTTCAGCTGCGGAGCAGAAGCAACCCAATGTCGTGATTATCATGACTGATAATCATGGCGAATGGACCTTGGGTTGTTATGGAAACCAGGATATTAAAACACCACACATTGATCGTCTGGCAAAAAAAGGAACTTTATTCACACGAGCGTTTGCTAACAATGCCGTTTGTTCTCCAACCAGAGCTACGTTTCTCACAGGATTGATGCCCTGTCAGCATGGGGTGCACTGTTATCTCAGACCTCGCATTCAAACCGGGCCTGATGCATTTAATACGCTGGAAGAGTTTCAGTCGATCCCTCAGGTACTGCATGATGCAGGCTATGTTTGTGGTCTCTCAGGAAAATGGCATCTGGGAGACAACCTTTATCCGCAGGAAGGATTTTCCTACTGGATAACGAAACCGCATGGTGCCAGCTCGGGTTTTTATAATCAGAAAGTAATCGAGCACGAGAAAATTCGTGATGAACCGACTTATCTTACAGATCTATGGACACAGCATGGAATCAAATTCATCAAACAAAACCAGGACAAACCATTCTTTCTATTTCTGACTTACAATGGCCCTTATGGTTTGGGTTCTGCTATGAAAGAGCCCATCAAAAATCGGTTTAAGGAAGCGTATGAAAAGATGACGTTCCCTTCCTTTCCTCGAGAGAAAGCACAGCCCTGGAACTTTAATTATGGTGACTGGATTGGTGATTTAGGCATCATTCGCAAATATGCGGCTGAAGTTTCTGCCGTTGACGATGGTGTGGGTCAAATCATGCAGACTCTAAAAGACCTGGGGCTACGTGAGAATACCTTGGTTATTTTCACAGCAGACCAGGGATTAGCCGGTGGCCATAGTGGCTATTGGGGAATGGGCGATCATACCAGACCGCTAACAGCTTTTGACTGGACGATCAGTATCCCGCTCATTTTTTCTCAGCCGGGGAAAATTGCGTCGGGAGTCCGACAAGATATGATGGTCGCAAATTATGATGTTTATCCCACTTTACTGAGCTATTTGGGAATGCAAGACAAAATTCCCGCTCGGCCTGCAACCCCCGGTCGAAATTTTGCTCCAGTATTGAAAGGCGAACAGATTCCCTGGTCAGAAGTCGTTTTTTATGAATTTGAAAATGTGCGCGCCATCCGCACGAAAGACTGGAAATACATCGAACGTTTTCGGGAAAGCCCCAATGAGCTTTATCATCTGACTCAAGATTCAGGGGAACGAAAGAATTTGATTGAGAACTCTGATTTCAGTAAGACTCGCAAAGAACTCAAACAGAGAATGGACCGGTTCTTTACGAAATACGCCGATCCCCAATGGGATATCTGGCATGGTGGCAAATCAAAGACAATACTGATGACCAAGAAATTATTCCCCGAGTCATCGCTCTATTTGCCATCCCAAAAGTGAGGACCTTCGGCGTGGGATCAATCCTTCGTATCTGAAGCATGTCACATTATCATTTCGGTATTGCAATCGTTGGGATTGGCATAATCATCAATCTCGCCGTGCGCTCTGTGAATTATCTGTCTTGTTTGAGTGTTTCAATTATGCATCACTCCTTTACCGACTTACTTTAGTATTGTCGGGAAGTTTGAGTGAAGTAACTCAATTATGCCAAAACTCAATGTGAACCAGGCAAAATGTTGCATTTCCCCTGATGAAACATAGGCTCATCTTTCCGATACGTATTTTAACGCATAGTTTTGAAAGTTTGAGCACAACCAGGAGGTACGTGCCATGTCAGTTACCCAATTTACCGTCAAAGAGATCACTGATCTCGAAACAAAGTCGACGACACCTCGTTTTTTGCATTCGCCATTTGGTACAGCGGCAATTTTAGCCCTGGCCTTTCAGTGGCCTTCCAGCGCCTGGTATTTTCAGCTCGGGCTTACGCTCATTGCCGCTTATAGCATGTTTTGCTGGTCGAGCTGTTTTCATGAAACGTCTCATCAAGGAATTTGTGGAAAACGTTGGGTTAGTATTTGGTTGGGACGTGCCATTGGCACCATGCTATTTGTCTCTTATACCGCTTACCGAGAAGCCCACATTCGTCATCATGCTTACTTGAACAAGCCCGGCGACTGGGAGTTGTGGCCGTATTCTGACCCTACGACTTCATTAAAGTTCCGTCGTATTTTTTGTTGGATGGAGATCCCATTCGGGTTTATTACTTCACCCTTAGTTTACAGCCGATTATGTTTCAGTAGAAACACACCTGTGAAAAAACCAGAAATCATGAAAGCGATGCGGATTGAATACGCAGTCATGGCGGGAGTCTGGGCGTTGATTCTGGGAACGATTGCCTGGTATTCTCTTTGGATGCCATTTCTCGTAGCTTGGATTATTCCGCATTGGATTGCCAGCATCATTCAGACATTTCGAAAATTTACAGAACACTTGGGTATGCAAAGCTATGATCCTTTGCTGGGAACACGAACCGTCATCGGTTCCAACCTGATTACCCGTATTTGTACCTATATCAATTTCGACATTTTCGTGCATGGCCCTCATCATCGACATCCAAAGATTGCTCACAATAAACTTGTCGAGAAGATGGATTCTTATCAGGAAGACAATCCAGATACGAAATATCCCGTTTTCACCACATACATGTCTGCCATCAAACATACTTTGCCTGCACTCTGGAATCCAGGTGTGGGTATGAATGCCGGAGCCCCGGCTCCGAAAAAAGAAAAATGGTTAGGTGCAGACAACTTTGTTACAGATGTAGCCAGAGAGATTCTTTCTGATCGCGATACCGCGAAACCACATCGGGCTTAGTCATTAAAAAATAAAAGCAACAAAAACGCCCCATCGTTTGTGAAACGATGGGGCGTTTTTTTATTTTCAATCAATGCGATCCAATTCGGACCGTCTCTTATCTTCTAAAGCGACGATTGCGAAACAAACGACCTATATGGCGCCCTCTCTGATTTGACGGGCAGCAAATTTCATATTCAGGCGTCAGTTCTTCGCGAACTTTTACTAACAACTTTTTGCTGGCTTTGATACCCGCGTGTTCGCCAAGCTTTCCACCTTCATATTCAATGCCGACATATCCACGATAACCAGCATCGAGTACGATTTTCATCATCTTCACGTAATCGGTTTTGGTTTCGTTTCCTTCTTTGTCAAAGTCATGTGTTTTCGCACTGACGGCTTTGGCATAAGGCATGAGTTCTTTGACCCCTTTATAGCGGTCATATTCTTCGCCAGTTTTGCGATTGATCACAAAATTTCCAAAATCGGGAAGTGTTCCACAGTTGGGAAGATTGACCATTTTCATGACTCCCGCCAACCAGGCACCGTTTGAAGACAGGCCACCATGGTTCTCCACGAGAACGTTAATGTCATATTGCGTGGCAAACTCAGTCAGGCAACGTAATCCGTCGGCGGCTAGTTTTTGTTGTTCTTCAAAGCTACCATTGCTGCGTGCATTCACTCGAATCGAATGACAGCCTAGTGTTTTAGCGGCTTTCACCCATTGATGGTGATTTTGAATCGCCTGAGTCCGCTTTTTGGCATCGGGATCACCCAATGCCCCTTCTCCATCAATCATAATCAACAGATTTTTTACGCCCGCGTCTGATGCGCGCTGATTCATCTCGGCGAGATATTTTGCATCCTTGGCTTTGTCTTTGAAGAATTGATTCACGTACTCGACGGCTGAGATACCAAATTCTTCCTTAGTCACTTTAGCAAAATCCAGGTTGTTCATTTTACCGCTTCTGAGAGCACGGTGCAGAGACCATTGCGCCAAAGAAATTTCGAACAATGACTGATTCAATGCAGCTGTTGCAAAGGCGGAATCTGCCCAGCTGGAGAATGCCAGTCCGGCAGAAAATGCCGTCGTCTGTTTTAAGAAGTCCCGGCGGGAAGAAGATTGAGTCATGAAAGGGGCTTTCTCTGTTTGTGATGAAATGGTTTTAGCAGGATGTATTCTCGCATCAAAACAATTCCTGAATTATAAAAATTTGTTCTTCAGGAAACAATCAAACTCGGAATGGCAGTAAAATAAACCCTCCGAATCACATCGTCGGTGATTCGGAGGGAATTTATGCAATCAATTTCAGAATTCGATCGCTTTTTAATAGCGATAGTATTCTGGCTTGTAAGGACCTTCGACTGGAATTCCCAGATACTCTGCTTGTTGATCTGAGAGCTTCGATAGCTTCACTCCCAACTTTTCCAAGT
>JAJDEK010000184.1 GCA_029259875.1 Planctomycetaceae bacterium | reverse complement strand
GCATATTTCAGCGATTCATTGATGCCTTTCTGGCACATGCGAATTGCCTCGGCTTCATTTCCTCCTTTGGGAACGCGGCCGGCAAAAATACGGATGACGGGCGCACCCAGAACTGCTGAATAATCGACCCACTTACGAGTCATTTCCAGTTGCTCATCCCGGGCTTTGCCTTTCGGCAAACAGAAATTGTTGCCGATTGCGGTGCCGGATACTTCCAGATCCAGTGAACCAGCCAGGTCTTTTGTCTGTTTCAGATAGTCGTTGCTGACGGGATTGGGAAAGTAGTAGCTGGTCAATTCGCAACCATCGAGTTTCAGCTCGCCGCAATAACGCACAAAATCCATGATGTTCATCGTCGCCGGAGTTTTCTTTGGTCGCGGTTTCGGCCAACTTTGTTTCATATAACGATGAAACGAGTAGGCAGCTAAGCTCAGTTTGAGTTTTTCAGAAGCGTCCTGTTTGCGAACTCCCGCTGACAATTGTGTGTCTGAAATCAATGAGCCTGCAGTCAGTGCTCCGAATCCCCATAGGGAAGACGTTTTCAAAAAGTCACGTCGACTGGTTTCTTGCTCGATCTGAGAATGTAAATCAACTGCCATTATGTTTACTCCAAGAGTGGGTCTAATAAAATGCGTGGACTATTTTAAGTTGTGACTATGTCTAGAAAATAAGCTCGTTTATTTTGACAAATGTGGGACCGTAAAGAAACCCTCGATCTCAAAAACAGACAGAATTGCAAAGTTTCCAAGGATGGCTAAACTTACTCTATTACTATAGATATCACTGACAGTGTACCTGTTTGTTTGCTACGATATGCGACCAGGGATTTAGCTCTGCCACGCTTTAAACCAAACTTTGACCGGGCCTTGTTGCCCATCATGAATTAGGAAGACCGGACACAATGCCTCGTTATGACGCCAAGCGGATCGAAACCAAATGGCAGGAATATTGGGATCAAAATGAAACGTTTAAGGCAGGAGATTTTGTTGAAGGCAAAGAAAAGCTCTATGTACTTGATATGTTTCCTTATCCGTCTGGCGATGGTTTACATGTAGGACACCCGGAGGGTTATACGGCGACGGATATTGTCTGCCGTCATGCGCGCATGCAAGGCAAGCAGGTTTTGCATCCCATGGGTTGGGACGCATTTGGCTTGCCCGCCGAACAGCATGCGATCAAAACAGGCACGCATCCCAGAGTCACCACTCAAAAAAATATCGACACGTTTCGTCGTCAGTTAAAAATGTTAGGCTTTAGTTATGACTGGAGCCGCGAATTTTCCACGACGGATCCTGATTACTTTCGTTGGACCCAGTGGATCTTTCTCCAATTGTTCGAGTCCTGGTTTGATGGTGAATGTGAATGGACTGGACCGGATGGTAAAAAACGCGTCGGTCGCGCTCGACCGATTAGCGAGTTACCGATCCCTGAAAAAGTGAAGTCAAAGGGTGAGGAAGCGACCCGCCACTATCAAAACCGCCAGCGGTTGGCCTATCAGCATGAAGCGCCCGTTAACTGGTGCCCCGCTTTGGGAACGGTATTGGCGAATGAAGAAATCATCGATGGCAAAAGCGAACGAGGCGGCCATCCGGTCGAACGAATCCCTTTGCGTCAATGGATGCTGCGGATCACCAAATATGGAGATCGGTTGATCGACGGCTTAGAAGGGCTTGATTGGTCTGAATCGATCAAGTCGTTGCAAAAAAACTGGATCGGCCGCAGTGAAGGCGCGGAAGTCGATTTCTTTGTCGGTTCCGAACACGAAAGCGATTCTTTGGAGCAGGCTTTCAAAATCTGGAAAGCGTCGCGTGGAGCATCAGGATTTTCTGAGGAGCCTGATGCGGATGTCTTACGAATTTATACGACACGCCCTGATACATTGTACGGTGCTACCTACATGGTGTTGGCGCCGGAACATCCGTTTGTTGACCGTTTGACGACGGCAGATCAGAAACAAGCGGTGGAGAAATATCGAAATCAAGCAGCGCTGAAGAGTGACCTTGATCGAACGGACTTGGCCAAAGGAAAGACGGGTGTCTTTACCGGTAGCTATGCTGTGAATCCCGTGAATGGTGCGCGGATTCCGGTTTGGATCGCTGACTATGTTTTGATCAGCTACGGCACCGGTGCCATCATGGCGGTGCCTGCACACGATTTGCGCGACTGGGAATTTGCCGTCGAATTCAATTTACCCATTATTCCTGTAGTAGAGCCTCCGGCTGGATATGAACCTTCCAAAGATGAGGCGGCATTAGAAGCAGAAATCGAAGGAGAAAAACGCACTCCGTTTTCTGGTTTGGGAACGGCCATTCATTCCGAAGAATTTGACGGTATGAAAACCGCCGAATTCAAAAAGAAAATTTCGGCCAACCTCATTGATCAGGGGCTTGGAAAAGGGGCCGTGAACTATCGCTTGCGTGATTGGCTCTTCAGTCGACAGCATTTCTGGGGCGAACCATTTCCCATCTGGCACGAACTTGATGCGGAGGGCAAGATCACCGGTTTGATGCGTCCCGATCCGGAGGAGAGTTTGCCTGTTGCGTTACCTGAATTGAAAGAGTACAAGCCAGCGGGAACTCCCGATCCTCCACTCTCTGCGGCACCGGATGAATGGTTATATAAAACCGATTCCGATGGGACTCGTTTATATCGTGAAGTCAACAGTATGCC
>JAJDEK010000183.1 GCA_029259875.1 Planctomycetaceae bacterium | reverse complement strand
AACGTAGAAGTTGTTCCTCAGAACAACAAAAAAACAGGGATTCTCAAGCTCGCAATGGAGCCTGATACTTCAATCATTTACTCGGAAAGTAATCAGGGAAATGCGATCCTCCGTGTGAAAAAACAATCGAATAAAATCATTGCTCGAACTGAATATCGAATCCCTGAAGACGCGCTTTACTTTGAAGTTGAAAAACTGAATCCAGGCTTAATGGTCTCGATGAATTTTAGAATATTCCCCGAAGAACTACATGAAAACCAAACGGTCAAAAAGATGAGTAGGCTCTTCAAAGTAGAATCTCAGGTTAATCGTAAGCACTCAATTCAAAATAGAATTGCAAAAATAGATTCGAATTAAAGAACATGATGAAACAAAAAATAAATAAATCTAGGTCAAGCATATCAGAGAAGGGACAGCATTATAGGACCAATCGAGGTGGTTCAATTGTCCTGATCCCCATGATTTGCCTGGTGCTGTCATTGACAATCATTGGAGAACTATTAAAGCAATCATCCATTGAACTCAAGCAGCTAAAAAAAGAACAATACCGTATCCAGTCTATTTGGTTAGCAGATGCTGCAGCACAACGCGCTATCACAAAACTTCGCAATCAACCGGATTATGACGGAGAAGTATGGTCACTTTTACCAGAAGAAATTGGGGGAAATTTTCCCGGTGAAGTCCTCATCGAAATTGAACGTAATGTGCAAAATGATAAGTCATTCACAATTCGAACCACCGCCAGCTATCCTGCAAAGGTGACGGAACGTGTTCGCATCATACGTGAATGGCCGTTTGATACCTCATCTAATAATTAATTCTCCATCTGATAAAAACAATATTACATCGAAAGAAGCATTATGTCACAATTCATTTTTCGGTCGACAAAAATGAGATCCCGCTGTGGATTCACACTGATTGAATTATTAGTCGTAATCGCCATCATTGCGATCTTAATTGCTTTACTCTTACCGGCAGTTCAGCAGGCACGGGAAGCAGCACGACGCTCATCTTGTAAAAATAATTTGATGCAAATTGGCGTTGCACTCCAAAACTATGAAATGGCTCATAACGTTTTACCTTCTGGTACTGTTAATCCAACAGGCCCCATTCGAAACGAAGCCAAGGGATATCATGTTAGTTGGATTTTACAAATTCTGCCGTATTTAGACGAACGGACTGCTTTTAATAAATTCGACTTTAACAAAAGCGTTTATGACCCCGTCAATAAAGAAGTTGCCGACTATCGTATTTCTACTTTGCGATGTCCTTCAAACCCGAATCGCGGGCATTGTTATGCTGGAATGCAGAACGATATAGAAGCTCCAATCAATGTCAACAATAACGGTGTTTTGTTTTTGAACAGCAGCGTTCGCTATGATGAGGTTTTAGATGGAAGCTCAAAAACAATCTTTGTGGGAGAAATTACACAAGGAAATGAACTTGGTTGGGTTTCGGGAACACGTTCAACGCTCCGGAATGCAGGTGAACTGATTAATTCTAATACTCCTAATTTTTTCCCGGGACAAGCTTCCTTTGAACAACGCTTTGACTCGGAAGACCTTGAAACAGCCCCAGAGAATGAAGAGAAAAACTCTGAGTCTTCCAGTATAACTGCCGAAAAATTAAGTGTTGGTGGATTTGCCAGTTACCACACTGGTGGTGCTCATTTTGGTCTTGGGGATGGCGGTGTGCGTTTTATTAGTGAGAACATCAATACCAAAACTTATCAAGCGCTAGCTAATCGACACGATGGACAGCTACTCTCTGAGTATTAAACGATCATTTTTTTAAGGCCATCTGTCTTTTGAAAGATGTTTCACAATTATTCATAAGAAACTTATATTATGTTTTTAAAACATCGAATTCCCCGAATTCAATCCGGATTTGTACTGATTGAATTAATTGCAGTCATTGCGATTATTGCAATTTTAATTGCGCTTTTACTTCCAGCAGTTCAGCAGGCTCGTGAAGCAGCGCGAAGCACAACTTGTAAAAATAACCTGATGCAAATCGGTATTGCACTCAATAATTATCAGATGGCTCACCTGGTTCTTCCTTCGGGATCTGTCAATTCAAAAGGCCCCATTCTCAATCAACCCGAAGGCTATCATGTAAGTTGGGTGATTCAGATTCTTCCATTTTTAGATGAAAGAGCCGCTTTTCATAGTTATGACTTCCAGCAAGGTGTTTATGCCCCCATCAATCGAACAACAACAAATTATCATCTCTCCAGCTTTATATGCCCATCGAGCCCTAATCAAGCATACAATTACGTCGGCTGTCATAATGATACTGAAGCGCCGATTGATATTGACAACAATGGAGTCTTATTTTTGAACAGCAGTATTCGTGAGAAAGATCTTAAAGATGGACGTTCACATACAATCTTTGTCGGAGAAGCCAGTGATGGAGGTTTTTTAAGTTGGACTTCAGGTACTTCATCTACACTTCGTAATATGGGAGAAAAAATCAACTCTGCAATGTCAAGTAGAACGACATTGTCTCAAAGTTATCAATTTGGAAACTCTGGCGAATATTCTTTCGAAAAAGAACTCTATGACGAAGAATACGAAATGTTTGATTCTCCATCATCAGACAATCTAGACATCAAAGAAGAGAAAGTACCTCTGACCCCCGAAGAACGACAACTTTTACTTCAAGTAGGTGGATTTTCAAGCTTTCATGCGGAAGGAGCTCACTTTTGCATGGGCGATGGTTCCGTAAGATATATTGGACAAAAAACTGATTTTGAGATTCTAAGGAATCTCGCCAATCGCCACGATGGTAACTTGATCGGGGAGTATTAGCATTTCCCACCTGAAGATAAAACCAGCGAATTTTGGATTAAAGTGGGTTATCTATTTTTTGATGTCCACATTTCTGTATCCTCAGTTTGTTGAAGCAATTGAAATTCACGATATCCACTGGGGATTTAGCAACACTCCGGTGGCTTACAAAATCAACCCGGTTACGATTTTAGTCGAAAATACCGAACCAACGCCATTTGAAAGCGAGATCATATTTCAACAGGAAACGTTTCGCGGGCAGCAAATTGATATCACGCTCTCAGCTACCACTTATGTTGCTCCTTTTGAAAAAAAATGGATCCAGTTTTACCCCTATCTCACAGAATCTACAAGCAATTGGAAAGCAAGCTGGCAAAGCGGAATCAAACAACATGCTCAGTCTTTTTTGTCTCCACCTCCTTCGAAAAACCTCGTAACGATTCAACTGGTTCCACCAAATAGTTTAAGCAGAGTCATCCCGGGAATCAAACAGTATCCCGAAGACCTGTTTCCCCCATTTTTAGGAGCCATTGATTCATTGGATGGAATTATTTTGGACCATGTTCCCAAATGGGAAAAAT
>JAJDEK010000182.1 GCA_029259875.1 Planctomycetaceae bacterium | reverse complement strand
TGATGTGGATCTCCGAGGTATTTGGCGTACAACAAGAGGGCCACCATGATCGTGGCTGCGATGGCATAAGTGAGCGTGAGCTTAAATAATCTCTTGGAGACACCTTTTTGTTTGCGGTACTCTTGTTGAACTACCGGGGTTTCTGACTCAGAACTGACTTCAGATGTTGTCTCTGTCGTGGTTGTGGTTGTGGTTGCCTCTGAATTCGTTTCCTCTGAAGGGGTTTCTTCCAAAGTCGTTTCTTCTATGAAAGTCACCGGATTGGTTGATTCGGCCTCTGCCGTTGAAACGGCATCTTCAGTTGACTCCGTTTCCTCTTCCTCTTCAAGATTCGCCATTTCTGACGTGATTACCGCTGAATCATTCTCAGTTTTTTCAGAATCGTTGTTGCTTCCAGGCAGAAATGAAAAGTTGGTCGCTTCCCGCACCGTTTTCTTATTGTCTGAAGTGGTATTATTTCCGCCAGGAAGAAACGCAAAAGGTGACTCTGTTTCGGGATCTTCCTGAGAGTTTTCCGAATCAGAATTCTCTGGGTCTACTTCTGCTGTCTGGTTCAGAGTTGCTTCTGTTTCTTCCTCGTTGGAATCCGTATCGGTGGAAGATTCGTTGGACAAAGTTTCGTGCTCTGAGTCGGGTAGAGTCCCCTCGTGCGGTTCGGCACTCTCTTCATCCAGATTTTCTGTAATGAGGACGGGTTCATTGGTTTCAGAATCCACTTGCAGATGCATTTGACACAGAGGACATTCAACGACTTCCGACACATTTTCGATTTGGATGGCCCCCCCACAGGCAGGACAAACGACTTCAATACTCATCCATTTCTCCGGTTGATTTCTTTCACTTTTATTTATATCAATTGCACTGATGGACTATCCCACCTGAAATTTCACAATTTCAAATCAGATTTTCACGCGGTGATGATACCATTTCATTTTATGGCAAAACGCGACGGGTGAAGCGATAGCTGTACCCAATCTATTCTGTCTTGACTCTGGTGGTGAAGCAAGTTCGACTGGCATTCAAAGGGGACAAAAGACAAAACGGGAACGGTCGTCCATTGCTGAATCTGATCGGCATTTGAGGTGCGCGATTCATCACTGAGCTCTGGATCGACGTCATTCAGAATCAGCCCAGCCACACACAACCCCCGATTCTGTAACGCTTCGACTGTTAAAAGACTGTGATTGATGGTTCCCAACCCCGCCCGTGCCACGACTAGAACCGGGTATTTTAGTTCCGCGGCAAAATCCACAACTAACATTTCTTCTGTCAGCGGGCAAAGGACGCCTCCCACTCCTTCCACTATCAAAAACTCGACCTGATTTTGCCACCAGAGGGCTCCCTGCCTTAATAGGTGATCGTCAACCTGTTTGCCCTCATTTCGAGCGGCCACTGGTGGAGCCAAGGGTGCATGAAACGTTTGTGGGCAGATACGTTCCAACGGGAATGTTCGATTGATCGCTTTTGAAAGCAATTCGACATCTTCCCAATAAAATTCTCCAGTTTCTCCTGCCTGGATACTGCCACTGCAGGCTGGTTTGTATGCGCCCGTCGAGGTCCCTTCAGACATTAATTGTCTGGCGATGGCGGTGGAAATATAAGTCTTCCCCACGCCAGTATCAGTGCCGACAATCATCAGTCCGGGTATTTTTAATGGAAAAACGTCCACAATGAGTTCCTGATTTTCATAAACATCTTGTACTTTTATGGAACAACCACGAATCCCTGCTTGCGAGGGGAGGTTGTTCGTTTTTATTATACAGGATAGAGAAGATAAACGACATCGGAAGCAAGGCCTGAAATTCTGATGTCGCTTGCTTCCTACATCATTGTGTAGAAACTGACACTATGCTGTAGGGGAAGCGTGGCTAATTCGGTTTTCTTTTATTGAGTTCAAGTCTACAAATGAAACGCAAAAGAGGCTCATCTGGCGGTGCCAGTCTCGATTCCTTGCTAGATACCATGACCAATGTGGTTGGCATTCTGGTAATTCTATTAACGGTGACTCAGTTAGGGGTCGGCGAAGCAGTCGAACGTATCAAAGACGCTTTGCCGGAAATTACTGATGAAGATATGGATCGCTCCAAAAAACAAGTGGAGGATCTCGATTCACTGCTCAAGTTGGAAAAAGAACAACTGCAGACCGTGAAAGAACTGACGCAGCAAAAGAAACCCGTCAATATCGAAGAACAGAAAGCGTTGGCAGAGAAGCTCAAAAAAGAGCTGGAGAAATTAAAAGCGATTCAAATCAATATTGAAGAATTGAAAAAACAGATCACTGAGCGGGACAAAGCAGTAAAATCGATCGAGAAAACGATCGACGCAAAAGAAACGGAATTAGCCGACATCAAAGCAAAGCTGGCTAAAACCCCCGATCCAGGTCCGACTCCGAATGCGAAAATCGTAAATCTACCGAATCCTCGCGATGCTCCTTCAGGTGCAAAGCCGATCGAGTATGTTTGTCATGGAGGTCGTATTTTACGTGTTGATATTCCGCAACTACAAGCTCTGGCTCTGGCGGCGATTGCCAAAAGTCGTTTTGTCACAGCTCAGGAACAAGCTGTCGACTGCGACAAACTTGTGAAGTTATTTGAAAATCGAAATGTGGGAAATAGAGACTGGAGGATCAAACTCAAGCCGGTTGGCGGAGTGCCTTACCTCGTTCTGAATCCACGTAAGGATCGAGGCGATACTTCAGAGCGTCTTAGAAAACCCTCAGCATTGTTTCGGAAGACCATTCAAAAAGTGAATCCAAATCTGTTTTATCTGAACTTTCGAGTTTGGTCAGACAGTTATGACACTTACTTGGTTGCACGACAGTACGCCGACCAACGTGGGGTTCTCGCAGGCTGGTCCGCTTTAGACGCCAATTCTGAATTTCGAGTTCCGCTGGGGGGAAATCTTAAGTTGACGTGCGAAGGATATACACCTCCACCAGCGGGCCCCAAACCTGAGCCCCCCAATCTTCCGCCTCCCACTGAACGGAAACTGCCTGGTTCGAAAGTTGATTGAGTCACCTTCGCGAATCACTGTCTTAACTTGAGGCAGCGTTCTTGATTCCTTTCAGAACGCTTCCAGATCTCATGCTGAGTGGGCCTTTTAGTATGTGGTCAAAGCCACCAACTTTTGAATTAATAAACAAGGATCAGTGATCAAATTTCCGCATCAATACAAGTGTAAGTCAATCGAAAAAAAACAGGCTGAGGTGTTTCCTTTGTTAACAAGGATCTACAAAGCCTTTGATTAGAATTTTTTTTTCATTTCCCCCATTTTATTGCACTAAGCATTCAACGACGCACCCCTATTTTAACTAATTGTTACAGAGTCTGCTTTGATTTGGTGTCAAAACCATCAATGATTTTTGATCAATTAGTAACTGGAACGTTTTCTCATGCTTGCCGCAAGAGACGGTCGATTCAGTACAATATGGCACTAAATCGGAGCCCTGAAGGAATCATAAAGTTCCTGTCTCAACATGAGGTTGATAAGTCTGTGGTCGTAGAATCTTCCCACCAGTATTCTCTGGAAATCATCAAAGGGAAAACAAATTTTCCCATCCGCCCCGTTCAAGGCAAGCGCCTGACGATTGGTGCGGGGTCTTGTTGTGGTCTCCAGTTAGCCGGATCTAATATGCCGATTTTGCATACGGTGATCCAGATCGAACAGGGAGAAGCCTTGATCGAGGCCATTGCTCCTCAACCAAAATTATTACTCAATGGAATCCCAATTCGTACATCATCCCTGTCTGATGGCGATTCAATTAGTATTGGGCCAATCGAATTCGTTTTTCGTTTGACCCGTCCACAAACAGCAACGAGCATTTCCACCGCTAGATTATCTGGCTCGCTACTTGAGACGAGCGCTCATATCACTCCGGACAAAAGAGATCTCTCAATGACGAATGAACCTATTCTTAAGAATCTGTCTGCATCTGAACTTGTCGACCTGATGGAGCAGGATTTCCAATTGATCCAACAATATGAATCCAGAAGGGACCAGGGAGCTGCTGCGTTACTGTCACATGTTCATCAAATGAAAGAAAAACAAGAAGAGCAGCTTGAGAATCACGAAGTACTTTCCGAGAAGGAGCAATTGGAATTGCTGGCTGATCTCGAAGCGATGACGGAAGAGCTGACTCAATTTTCCGAAGAGCTACAACAACGAGCTGACCAATTAACCAGCCGCGAAAAACAATATGAGTCTGCTGCCGCCTCGTTATTGGAGACACAGGAAAAGCTCGCCTCTCAACTTGATCGAACACTGGACCATGTGGGATCGATTGATAAAGAAGATGGTGAATCAAAACGCGCGATTGCCTAATTGAATTTTATTGCGATAAAATCCTGTATGAGTTCCTTCAAATGAACTCACACAGGATTTTTTTATTTCTGGTCTGGCAATCATAGCGGTGTAGTAGGATTGATGCAGAAGACGTCTTCTGTGAGGTTTGTGACTCGCTTCTGGACGTCTCAGGATGCTTCACGAAACCGCAGTGAAGGTTTTTCGATTGTGACAATCGTATTGGGAAGCACACTTTTCATGAGAGAGACACTGGCGCCAATGACGGCATCCTGACCGATGATGGTATCGCCTCCCAGAATAGTCGCATTTGCGTAAATGACGACTCCCTTTTCGATGGTAGGATGTCGATTGTGTTCGCGAATGATGCGACCTTCAGAGTCGTTGGGGAAACTAAGTGCGCCCAGCGTGACCCCTTGATAAACTTTAACATGCTCGGCAATTTCGCACGTTTCACCAATCACCACACCTGTACCATGGTCGATAAAGAAAGAATGGCCGATGGTCGCGCCGGGATGAATATCAATTCCGGTCTGAGAATGTGCCCACTCCGATAACATTCGAGGAATGATGGGAACATCCAATTCATAAAGCTCGTGCGCAATTCGGTAAATTGTAATTGCTTCCAAACCGGGATAGCAAAAGATGATTTCATCGGCACAGGATGCTGCGGGATCACCATCCAAGGCCGCCTGCACGTCAGTTGACAGAGCCCGCCTGATTTCAGGAATCGTTTCCAGAAACTGCATGGTCTTCTTTTGACCTTCTGCTTCAAAATCGATCCCGGGCAGCTTTTCGCAATCGGCTCCATGCTTTTGTACATACTGGTGTCTTAATGCACGCCCCATCTGCATTGTCAGAATATCGTGGAGAGAATCGACGATATTACCCACATGGTAGATCACGTTGCCCAGATGCAGATTTTGGCGGCGGCGATAACCCGGAAAGATCAATTCCTTCAGTTCCTGAGCTGCTTCGATCACTGCATCCTGACTGGGAAGCGGGCAATGTCCTAAATGATGAATTGTGTCCAGCTCGTGATAGGTCTCCACGATTCGATCAGTAATTTCAGGAAGTCGCTCTTTTTGCTGAAAATCCGTAGCCATGAGAATTTTCCCACTCGTCAGTTTGGGTCTAAATAGATTTTGAAAACTGATTTCAGTGCCCATTGATTTAGGACACATCTTATCAGTAAATGTTCTTTAAATTGCCTCAAGTTACAGGCAGCTTTCCTAAATTCTATGCATGCCGATGAAAGAACGACAAGTAGATAAGAGAAAAAATGCCCTATAGTCACAAATCGGCGTCCTTATGACAGGAAATTGAGAAATTCTCACATTCGAACCAGTCGGCTTAGATAATACGTCGAATACAGGTCGTAAAGTCGATGAGTTTTCATAACGGATAGATTCACGCAAGTAAAGTAGAGTCTTGGTTTCAGTACTGTAAGTAACGAAGTATCAATGTGATAAGTACCTTTTTCTAGAACTTTACCCAGTCCGAAATCATTCAATCTATTCAATCCCTGCCCATTGAATGGTCGATAAACAAACTAACAAGGGTCCTCGAAACCTTCGTATCAAAACTATTGATTTGATGAGCTATCTCCAGGCAGGAAACCATTGTGAATCATTCCACCAGATTACTCCGCTGGCTTTCTCCGTCGATTCGTCAGGAGCGTGACGAATGGATGGCTCTCCGTTC
>JAJDEK010000181.1 GCA_029259875.1 Planctomycetaceae bacterium | reverse complement strand
AGAATTGAGTATCGATTCTGAAAATCATCAGAAAGCCTACATGTAAATAGTAACTAATCATTATTAATACATCAGTTCATTAATATACTAACGATTAATAACTGCTTTTATATCGAGTTGTGGTAGAATGTCAATTCAATTTTGAAGAAAATATCATTCGCGAATTGAATCCGTTCCAATGGCAATAGAAACTCAAATTACAGATGAGACTACTTTATTTAATATTAATAAGTAACTAAACATCATATAGTTACGTCAAACATTATTCTCTCCAGTTACCAGACAAAGCGAATGAAATCTGGTTGCTGATCGCACGATATAAACTTGGGAACTCAATGGTCTTGGGTAATAGTGTTGGATTGACAACCATTGGATGTCCAGTATGCTAATTATACATATAATGAACAAACTTTCCGAATATTATCATTTGTACTATTACCATCCGTATCATTAAAATAGGGCATTCTGGACACATAGTTAGTATCAGATCTGCATTCCCTCCAGAGAGTGTTTTGGATACCGAAGGGAGTCATTCGCTGCATGACGACAGCCGTCCAAAAGGTATTTAAATCACGGCGAGTCATTGGAACTCTCGTAGTTGCCATCTATGGAACTCTGGCTATCTGGTCGACATGGCCATTAGCACGTTTTTCGACAACATGCTTACCGATGGGAGCGTCAAACTCACTAACAGTTCCCATGTTCAATCTCTGGACAATCTGGTGGAATGCAGAGGGGTTTCTACAGGGGTCAAACAGCTATTGGGACGCCCCCATTTTTCATCCGATCCAGAATACGTTTGCATTTTCAGAGCCGCAAACAATAACGATGCTTATGGCTCCGATCATCTGGCTCACTCATTCTCGCGTCCTCGCCTATAACATTTATCTTTGGCTTTCGTTGCTGCTCAACGGAATGTTTACATTCCTACTTCTGCGAAAACTCGGCCTGAATCGCTCCATTGCAATCGGGGGTGGAGCCGCGATGCTCCTGCTTCCTATAGTGCATTGGCAGCTCGATGTTGTGCAGTTAACACCCCTGTGGGGCATTCTGTGGACCTGGATTGTTTTGTTGAAAATTTCTCGGCGTCCCTCCCTGCTTCGTGGAGCGGAACTTGGAATGGCGTTCGGGCTCACATTTCTGACCTGTAGTCATCAAGGTTTATTTCTGGCAGTGCTCCTTCTCGGAGCGATATGGACATTGTGGAAGCGGTTGCTGAATCCGAGACTGTGGGCCACTTGTGCCGTAGGAGCTTGTGTTTCCGCATTATTGATAGGTCCCATCGTCATTCACTTGCAACAAGCGGCTAAAGAAAACCATTTCCAACGTTCGTCGAAGACAGTTTTACAACTTTCCGCACTTCCGGGAGACTACACCGCATCCACCGGTAATCACTTAATCGATTTCGGCAACTTGGCGGCGCGAGACCAGTGGCAACTCTCTCCCGGATGGTTCAAGATCGGTCTTGCGATGATGGGAGTCACCCTTGGATTGATGCGGAGTCGCTGGCGGTGGTGGACGGTGTTTATGCTTGTGACCATGTTTTTCGCCTTTACGCTGTCTCTGGGACCGAACCTGCGTATTCACGAATGGCACCCTTGGTGGACGCTGACAGAATACTGCCCCGGATTCTCACAAGTACGTAATGTCTTTCGATTTGCATTTTTCGTACAGATGACGATTGTTCTACTGGCCGCTCAGGGTCTTTATGTAGCTTTCCTGATGAGTCGAAGATTCTGTTCGAAAAAACTGCAGATTTACATGGCGAAACCAGCGCTTCTTATTCTTGGCCTGATTGCTCTGTTTGAAGTGTTTCCAGTTTCGCCTGTACTCGGAAAAACTCCCAACGCTCAGAGGCACGCCGGTTGGATCACGTTCGTTCGAGAGAATACTCCCCCCGATCATGCAATTGCCTGTATCCCCTTTGCCCGTGGGGTAAAAGTCAAAGACTTTGAGACGACGACGCGGTGGATGTACTTTGGGACGTTCCACGGTGTCCCACTTGTTAACGGCTATTCTGGTTTCTTCCCAGATGAATATTTCGAAATCTGCGAAGCCATCAACGCCGAATCCCCATCAGAAGAGATTTTCCGACAGCTTGCCGATACCAAAGTGGAATTTCTAGTAGTAATGCGATCCAAATCTTCAGAAAGCGCATTCAATGCTACCAAGTTCGATTCTGTATTGTTGAAACATGTTTATTCTGATCCGGTCGGTGTAGACGTCTATCGCTTACAAAGAGTTGATAAATTGAGTGCTGAATAACCAAGCGATGTTGGGGCTCAGCGAAGTAGCAGCATGCATAACAACTCATTACGTCTGTAGTAAATTAGTCACGACAGAGAAAGTAAACTTCACAGATCTAGATACTTTTGCAATCAAAACATGAATTAAAGTTGTTGAATTAACCTATTTCACTTCGAAGTATCATAAGCCTATCGAACCCGCTTGAGAATAAGCAAACGGAAGTCCATGACCTGACTACCCGGGATATCCAGAGCACGCAGAGTGAGCTGGCCTGTGCCCTTCGGTAACGTGATCTTCCCCAGTAATAAAGGTTTAAAATCCTTGACGAAAGATTCCGAGCGTTTAGCACGGTCTTGTGCTTCGCCTTCTAACGGCGGGTCGTGTGCCTTGGTAACATTACCCTGCACTTTTTCGCCATTGAAACTCAACTCAACGGTGGAGCCTACATCAGCCTGAGGACAAGTGTAGTAAAGCTCTACTTCATAGGTACCGCCCTCAACCACTTCCGTATTCCAAGTGATGCTGTCCTTAGTGTTGGTCCAATTATAAAAGTAAGAGCAGTTGGGGTGCCTTGAAGAACGTTTGATTTCGCCGTGAGAGATCGCGTCCCGAACTGGCAACTGCGTAGTGACACAGCCGCCATACCCGATTAAAAACGGACGAGACGTATCAGGATAGCCATGGGGCCAAACCGAATCCTTCCAGTCAGTGGTTGCCTTTTTCAACTTTTTAGTAACTAGAGGTTTCTGTTTCGAGATGTCATTTCTTTGGCCGGGGTCTTTGATCATGTCAAAGAGTTGGCCTTTATCGGACAAGCGATATTGATCCGTGCGCACACTCACACGTTGACGTAAGCTCGAAAAAATCATTCGATCTGGCCAAGATTTCGCTGAGTTCATCATCAGTGGTTTGAGACTGACCCCATCAATGGGTTTCGGTTCTGGACGGGAAATACCTGCCAAATCAGTCAGCGTGGGTAAGAGATCAATCGCCCCCGCGATCTGGGTAACCAGATGCCCGGCAGGTAGGTGTCCCGGCCAACGGATCACGAAAGGTGATCGAACCCCACCTTCATCCAGAGAGCCTTTCTTGCCTTTCATATCTCCATTCCAACGCACCCCGTTCGGGCCATTGTCAGAGAAATAGACCACGATGGTATTGTCAGCGATCCCCAGACTCTTGAGTTTTGCGAGTACGCGCCCCACATTCCAGTCAACGTTCTCGCACATCGCCAAAGCCGCGCGGAGGTGATCCGGTTTTTCTTTATGGGGATCTCGATTGTGCATCTTCAGTTTTTTATCGGCAAAACGATCCCAGAAACGGTCGGGCACCTGCATCGGTGAGTGAGGTGTGCAGTAGGGAATATAGATAAAAAAAGGTTTGTCGTTTTGAACCTGTTTTTCGATAAAAGCCATGGCCTTGTTTGTCAGGTCATCAGTAATGTAACCCTTACCTTTCACAAAGCTGCCATTATGATCCAGCATCGGGCTGAAATAATGCCCCCAATGCCCTGACGTGAACCCATAGTATTCATCAAATCCTTTCGCGTTGGGGTGGTTAGGGTATTGTGTGCCGTTGTGCCATTTTCCAAAAGCCCCGGTGGCATAACCTGCTGCTTTGAAGACTTGAGCAATCGTGTATTCATCCGAATTGAATCGTTCTTGTCCCGTAGAGACGCCAGTTGTTCCCGTACGGGCATGGTAGCGTCCCGTTAAAAACGCGGCACGCGTCGGAGCACAGACTGCCCCGACATAGAACCGGTCAAACCTCACACCATCCTTTGCCAACGAATCGATATTCGGTGTTAACAGATTTGTATTACCGTTAAAGCTC
>JAJDEK010000019.1 GCA_029259875.1 Planctomycetaceae bacterium | reverse complement strand
ATTTTGTAAGCATCCGCATGCCGGCTATGTTTGTTTCAGTTGTCCATAGACATACTGGGCCGAAGCGATAATGGCAACGGTTTCATCTGTTTGTAAAAGGCGTTGAACTTCCGCTTTATCTTCGAGCGGAATAATAAACAGGTCCTCAACATCATCGGTGTTGGCTTTACTCAACAGACAGATCCGTGCCCAGTCTCCAGCGAGCGCCATCTGAGTGGCGGTAACAAGATCATTGGACTGTCTGTCACGGAGCGGTTTAATGGCATCAAGTGGTTCCAGACAGCCTGACAAAATTTGCATTCCTTCACCAAACGGTTCATCAATCTCAGTAAGCAGTATGATGCGCCCGTCTTGGGATACCAAATTTCTAGCGGTTTCCAATACACGTCCCAATTGAGTCCATGCGTGGCCCGCGGGCCCACATTCAACGGCAATGACGACCACTTCTGATTTGTAACTCGGTTCTAACTTCCAGAATTGATCTAGAAGTTCTTTGCCTTTTCGAAAAGTTGCTTCGATGCCACCAAAGAGAATTTCTGAGGCTCCCTGTCCGGCAGCGGGAATCACCTGTAAGCTATATTGCAGGCCAAGCATCCAACCCACTTCATCGATGAGCTGACGTAAAGGCCTGCTCTCTGCGGGAGTCAATTCACGATGTGATTGACCTCGGCTCTTCAGAATGGCTTCTTGAGAAGAGAACTCAGGATAAAGTAAACTGCCTCCTCCTGCGTAGCCAATGAGCGGGTCGTAGCTTACGCGTTCAATCGGAAGAATAAAATCGGCTTCCAGTAAATGCTTTGAGAGGTAGACGCGTTCCCCACTTGCCGAGGTCCCCAGGTAACCAAGTGCTTCTTTCGACTCGGGATCATGTATGACCCACTGAGCATCCTGCTTTAATTCCGGATTTACTATATTCATCAATTTTTGTTGAAGATCGAGTGTGCCTGATTGCGCTTGTAAGATTGTCACATCGGTGGCTTCAATCCCACAGTCTGAGAAAAAATCCCATACGGAATTGATGATCTCATCGACTACAGGAGTCTCATGGTCAACAATGATCGTGATTTTGTCCCCAGGAATTAGCGCTAAATCGAGTGGAGGCAGCTCTAGTGGGTTATTCAAAACCTGCTGCGTTTTCAGCGGAACGTCTTCCAATGGTGCGGGTGCTTGCTGGTACCAGATAAGCCTCTCTGCCGGGATTTCGCACTGGAATTCTCCGGTATAACCATAGTTCAGTTCGACTTTGACGGTTTCCGTGATCGACACAACAATATCCTGTTCACTCAATAGCTTTTTACAATGATCAATAAAGTGTAAAGGTTTTCTGTCAAATTTTGCTATTGATTTGAGTTAAAAGTGACACAAGGCTGAAATGTTAGCGATTTAGAGGTGAATTCTACAGGATATCTGATCACAATATCATAATATCACAGTATAAAAAATGTCGTCTTCTTGAAATTGAATGAAGGACGACAATAGACTTGAATGATTGACAAACAGCAGTAGAGTTAGAGTCAGGCTTAGCATCTAGCGCAAAGCCTGTTCTATTCGGGAAAAGCATCATGACCGAAGACGATCAATTAATGATCCGAATTCAAAGTGGTGACCTGCGCGCGTTCGATGAACTAGTGGATAAATATCAGGGACCACTGATTGGTTTTTTCTTCCGAAATATTCGGGATTCCCAACTTTCAGAAGATCTTTCTCAGGAAACGCTCTTAAGAGTCTATAATCAGTCATGGGATTACTTGCCGCAAGGCCGATTTCGTGGTTGGATGTACCGGGTTGCTCGAAACCTGATGATCGATAGCATTCGTCGTCAATCACATGATGCACTAGTGAAAGCTTACACTGGTAAAAAGACAGATGAAGATGATTCCCTCAACCGGCTGGCCAGTGAAGTGGTTTCACCGGAAGAGAAAGCCAATATCAAAGAATTAGCATTGATTGTAGACGAATTGCTGGGAACAATTCCAGAAGACCAACGTTTAACCTTCACTCTGCACCATTATTCAGAACTTACCCTCAACGAAGTGGCTGAAGTAATGGAAACAAATTTGGCAACGGCGAAAAGTCGTTTGCGGCTGGCACGAGAAAAATTACGCGAGAAATTAAAACTCATGGGCGTTACCGGCTCACAGCAGAATGAACTATAAAGTGAGATTTTAGAAATTAAGTGAACCTAAAAGAAGAGAATTGCGTTGACTCATCAGGGCCTTCAAAATTGCAATCTTTTCGTGAACCATTTGATACAGTATGGAGAAGAGGAGAATGAGCTATTTTAGTCGGCTCACTGACATCGTTACCTGTAATCTAACTCAATTACTTAAAAATGCAGCAGATCCTGTCATTGAAATCGAGCAGATTATTGCTGAGATGAAAGAGGGCATAGCAGGCGCGAACCGCAGTGTAAAAACAGCAATTACCAATAAACAAGCCATCCAGAATGAGCTACAGGAGCACCAGCAGCAGATTTCACAGTGGAAAGAAGCTGCTAAAAATGCTTTAGCGGCAGGAGAGGAAGTAGAAGCACGGAATTCGCTGGTTCGAAAGCAAGAAGTCGAGGATTTGATGGCAGGACTTGAGCAGCAGCATCAGGCTGCTGTTGCCACCTGCGAACATCTGACAACGACATTATATGCTCTGGAAGCACGCTTGGCAGAAGCGAAGCGAAAACAAATGGAGTTATCGGAATCTATTGGACTGACTGAATCACCCGCACAAGATGCGTCCGAATTGCCAGTATCAGAATCCAGCTTGTCACCATCACGTTCAGAACAAATCGAAACCGAGTTAGCAGCATTGAAGCGCGAACTGGGTCAATAATAACCTTGTATTGAAACATTGGTTATCCTGATTGCCTGAAGGCAACTATTAGATCAAAGTCACTATAATCAGTTTAATTGATTTGTCTTAGAATACCCTCACCCGGAAAAATGTGAACAAACGATCCGATTTAACATTTGTTGGCGAAGAAATTTCCAAACAACAAGTTGGTACTTGCAACGGACCGGTTCTATTTTAGAATAAAAATAGATAAATGAAGCAGTTCACACAGGCTTCTTGATGAAAGTTCTGTTTCTATTCAGGATTCATGATGATGTTGGTGATGTCACTGACATTATCAAAAGAACCCATAAGTTCTTCGCAAAGGCGTTCGTCTACTGGTTTTCGGATTTGATATTACTGATATTTCTCAGTCATTGATCCGATGACGAATAATATAACTTCAATTTCCAATTAACATCATTGATGTCGGAGTCGCGCCACAATGGCCAAAAAATATCTCAATCTAGAAGAAGCTGCTGCTCAGCTTGGCATGGAAACAGACGAATTAAATCGCCTCAGAGAGAGCGGTGATATTCGTGGATTTGCAGATAGAGGCGCGTGGAAGTTTCGCATGGAGGATATTGACGAACTCGGCCGCTCGTTTCAGGCTGATTCCGATCCTGCGATTCCTTTGATGTCAGGGGGTGAAGATGAGGACCTATTTGGCTCAGCCATTCTGGAAGAAGACGACATTGCGAGCGGCTCAGATAGTGTGATTGATGAGGATGAAGTCGGTGAACAAGCGACTGTGATTCGCGGAAGCGTGCATGATGAGGAGGATGAATCTCCCATCGAATTGAGCAGTTCTGATAGCGATGTACGGCTGGTTGTTGATGATGATGGTGATGAACTACAACTAGATAGTGAGCCGGAACTGGTTGCTGTCGGCGAAGATTCAGACAGCGATGTCCGCCTCACTGATGATTCGAGTATTGATCTTAGCAGCGACAGTGATGTCAAACTGGTTGACGCTGACTCTGAGCCCGACTTTGAAACCCTGGATATCGATGCGGGTAGCGACAGTGATGTCAAACTTGTGGCTGATCACTCGGATCTAGCCAACAGTGAAAGTGATGTCGCTTTAGTCGGTGATGATTTCGATCTAGGCAGCGACAGCGATGTGGCCTTAATTCAGGGTGATGACGGAGACTCTTCAATACTCGAAGAAGATAGTGGTATCTCACTGGCAACTGACAGTGGAATCTCATTAGCGGGTCCCCTTGATAGTGGCATTTCACTGGAAGGCGCTGATGAAAGTGGAATTTCACTCGTCGACGAAGATTCGAGCGGTATTTCTCTGGAAGATGATGGTGATATCTCCATCACTGCCGATAGCGGAATTTCCCTGGAGCCAATTGATGTTGATGATATTGATAAAACCGTACCCATGATGTCCGCCGGTGGTGACAAAGACGCTACGTTGGAAATCCCCACTCTGGATGATGATGATGACAGCAGTTTCGATCTGTCAGATTCTAGCGCCGACACCAGCGTGCTCATGTTGAATGAGGATGGTGATGTGGGGGGTTCATCTGGTTCAGTGATTCTGGATTCAGATGATGAAGACAGCGAATCAGGCCTCTTCGATGACGACGACGATGATGATGAATTCGCCAGTGATGATTCAATGTTGTCAGAGGCCTTCGATGACGAAGATGATTTTGATGATATCTATGATGCAGACGACGACGATTTCGACGATTCATTCCAGAGTGGTGAAAGCCATGCCGAATTTGTTGCACCCGCTGGTTTCAGCGGTGGTCGGTCTGCAGCCATGGCACCTGAACCAGAATGGGGAGCAGGCACTTTTGCCGCACTTGGAATCTCCACGTTATTATTGGGGATCTGTACTATCATGATGTACGATCTGATCCGAACCATGTGGCATTACGACGACCCTTCCAGCGTTAGTTCATTCTTCTTAGAAACGTTTGGAGGGATGTTCTAAAGAACATTCTTTGAAAGCCACAGCAGCCTCTAATCAAAGTTCGATAGTTCTTTGAAGTCGAGTGCGCATTCATTTTTCTGTAAATGATTCTTTAGCTTTGTACTCAGATCTTTCTTTTTAAAGTTCTGCCCCGAGCAAAGTAGCAGAGTAGGAATTCGTGGTTAACTAGAATATATTCAGTACTGGAGTGATCTCCATTCAATTAACTGTCTCTATTTTGGTGAATGATAATGAATCTGAAATCGCTGTTTGTTCTCGTGGTATTCACTCAATTGTTTAGCAATGGTCTTCTGGCTGACGACAGACAGAAACTCCGTTACACAGATCCTAAACCCCAACAATACAAACTGGAAGCACGCGCCAGTGAAATAGATCCACGTACGAAAGAACATCCGGAGATCGGTTACGTTTTTAAATCTGGTGGCAAGGTACAAGATCTCGAACATGCCATCGTTGATACCAGAGTCAAACCGCGTGGCAAACTGGTCATCTGGCTGATGGGCTACAACAGCCAACTCTTTGATCGGCTCTCTAGTTATGGTCTACATGCGATTCAAGTACACTACGCCAATCGCTGGTTCTCCAAAGTTTGCCGCGAACAACCAGTAGGAGAGACTTGCCGGGGTAATATGCGACTGGAAGCAGCAACTGGCGAAGATTTTAGTGATCAGGCCACTATTCCCCTACCAGATGGAATGAAAGAACGCGCGTTTCAGTTTGTGAAGTGGCTGGCCAAAAAGAATCCTCAGGGAGATTGGAACTATTTCATAACCGAAGATGGCAAAGGACTCCGCTGGGAAGACGTCATCCTCGCAGGGAGTTCACATGGATCGACCACAGCCGCTCGTTTCGCCGTTCATCAAAAAGTGGGGCGCGTCGTTATGTTCTGTGGTCCACGGGACCAGCTTCAGAATTGGCAAACACTGCCTTCAGCCACACCTTCGAACCGCTACTTCGGATTTTCACACGTACTCGATGGCGGCTGGAGTGCCGATCACTACTGCCGCTCTTGGGAGCTGTTGGGTTTGAATGAACATGGTCCCATTGTGGATGTTGATCAGGTAAAAGCACCATTTAAAAATTCGCGTCGGTTAATTACGAATTGCGATGTCAAAAATAACACCCGACGTGCCCATTCCTCAGTCGTTCCCGGCGGCAGTGCCTGCAAAAACTCCAAAGGTCAATATATTCACGAAGATGTCTGGCGTTATCTGTTTACACACCCTATTGAAAAAACAGGTAAAGCAGTACCTCTGGATCCAAGCTGTAATAAAAATCAGCGCGAGAGTTAATGAGAGTAATACTCAAGGAAAGTCTAACGAAACACTCTCAAAAACATCACCTCTTTTGTTATGGCCCAAATAACCCGTTATGATCAAATCAATCATTTTTGACCTGTACGGCACCTTGTTATATCTTACTCAAGATTCACAACCATTTCTTAAATTAGCGCGTCAAAGTTCAGCACTAAATATTCATGAAGCCATCAAATTAGCGATGACAAAAAAACACCCTACTTTGCAAGAATACGTAGAACTGCTCAAACTGGATAATGAGGAAGAATTAGCTACACTTGAAACGAAACTTCAAGATGATCTGCAACTAGTCAAGCTCTATCCAGATACACTTCGAACGCTTAAAGCACTTAAAGAAAACAACATTAAAACGACGGTCATTTCAAACCTGGCAACACCCTATCAAAAGCCATTTGTCAGACATGATCTAAATCAGTACTTTGACGCTACTGTCTTTTCATGTGAATGTGGATTCATCAAACCAGATCCTAAAATTTATCAACTAGCTCTCCAAAAACTCGGCTCGCTTCCACATGAAACAATGATGGTCGGCGACAGTCTCAAATCTGATGTTGATAGCCCATCAAATTTGCATTCGTAGTTACCATCTTGTGCCTTCGAAATATGCACCAACTTCGTCAATGGTTATATCGTCATTAGATTCTGTTCTCGAAAAATCAATATAATAACGCCCCTCCACTATAGTTAATACATTAAAAAAAGGGCGGTTGATCTAGGATCAACCGCCCTTCGCAGTTTCAATTTTCAATTGCTGAAAACGCTTCTGGCTTTACTTTTGACTAGTTGCTGACACAAGTCTTGGGAGCCGGTGCAGTGCATGTCTTTGGCGCGGGACAGCAGACAGGGACTTTACGGCAAACTTGTCTTGGCACACATCGTGTTTTGGTGACACAAACAGTTCGTGGCACACATTTCGTTCGCGTTACATATCTAGTGCAACATACTTGCTGACAAGTTGTGTAAGGAACTTTACGAGTACAGGTCTTTTGCTCATAGCTACAGGTGGTGTAGGGAACCTTTCTGGTTCGGCATTCTGAAACCATGGTGCAAGTCGTGTAAGGAACCTGCTTAGTGACACATTCTTCCTTCCAGCAGCATGTTGTGTAAGGGACTTTACGAGTGCGACATTCACGTACCATTTTGCAGGTCGTGTGAGGAACCCTCTTGGTTCGTGTTTCACACTCATGACGGACGCATGTGTAAGGCACCTTCTTGGTAATCGTGCAAGGAACTCGCTCACATACTGTGTAAGGAACCCGCTGGTGCTTGACTTCACGTTGGTAAGTAGTGCAGCAGACTTTTCTGGTTACCGTCTTGGGACACCAGGTACGTCGGCAAATTGTTGTTCCGGGACATTGAACTTTCACTGTTTTGCAGCATCCAGGCTTGTAGATCGGGCAGCATGAGCTGCAATCATATTCCCAGGTTCCTGGCTCACAGATGCATTTTTCAACGACTGGTCCGGGGCAGTGCTCAGTTGTTGTTTTCCATTCACCACAGCATACTTCAACATTGTGCCAGGTATGAACGGGCTTACAAACAGTACGACATACATCACGATAACAGGTTTTATAATTCGTTTTGTAAATCGTGCAGCAGACATCCCGATAGTGAGTTTCACAGATAGGGCGTCTGACTGTGTAACAAACATCGCGGTAACAGGTGTTATAAACGGGCTTGCAGACCGAGTAGCATACTTCACGGTAGCAAGTGTTATAAACGGGCCGTCTGCGTTTGCAGGTTACAGTTCGATAGCAGGTTTTGTAAACGGGACGACAAACATTGTAACAGACGTCTCGATAACAAGTATTGTAAACAGGCTTGCACACCGTATAGCATTCATCACGGTAGCAGGTCTTGTAAACATTCTTGGAGTATTGAACGGGAACTTTTTCGCAGATTGTATCATACACTGTTTTTTGACAGGTGTAGTTCTGCTTTTCCCAGACAGTATCTACGACCGTCTTGTAACAGGTACTTGAACATTCTTTGGCAGCGCTATAATCGCCACAGGATGCACATGCTTCTGTGGGACAACAGTTATAACTACCTGCTCCGAGGTAGCCTGCCTGGGCATTCTCTCCAAAGCAGGCCATTATCATTGCGGCCGCCAGAAGGGGAATCCAGGTTGTATTTTTCATTGGTCTATTCCTCTACTTATTCTTTTCAGCAAACAAAATTGAAAACTGGATACAGTTAAAATCTACTTCGTCACTAAACTTGCATTCTCTTAACAAGTACACCCATTCCACCCTGCCTCATCACTCATTCTTTTCTCATTGGTCACCACAAACCTTTCGATCATTACAATCGATACATATTTGAACTCAGCTTCGGTACTATAGTGTTCTCGGTCTGCACAGTATTCAAAATTCGATTGAAGGTAATGTAGCGTAAACCCTGTGAAAGTAATCTTCAAAACTGCTGTAAGAGATAAGCCTTTATACCTCGATGAAATATTGATAGCCTGCTATCCTCAAGAGGCTGAAATAACCCTTGAATCTTTTTCAATAGTTAAAGTGAGACAATTACATGAAGTTTGCGATTTGCCAGGAATTGTTTGTTGATTGGGACTGGGAAAAACAATGCGACCTGATTGCCGAGATCGGCTACAAAGGAATTGAATTAGCACCATTCGCTTTTGCAGACCGCCCCTCTGATATTTCTAAAGAACGACGTGCCTCAATCCGAAAAACGGCAGAAGATCGCGGACTGGAAATCATTGGCCTGCATTGGCTTCTGGCAAAAACCGATGGGTTACATTTGACCACTTCCGATGCCAATGTCAGACAAACCACAGCAGACTATCTTATTGAGCTGGGAAATCTTTGTGCGGATCTTGGTGGAGACTTAATGGTCTTTGGTTCTCCTTTCCAGCGCGATATTGAAGAAGGAATGTCACCTGAGCAAGCATATGAAAATGCCGCTGAAGTTTTCCGAAATTGCCTGCCTTCAATTGCTGAACGCGGCGTGCGGATTTGTATGGAGCCATTAACAACCAAAGAAACTAATTTTATTAATACCTGTGCAGATGCAATGAAGTTAGTTGATATGGTTCAAGCCGATAATTTTGTTTTGCATCAAGATGTGAAAGCCATGGTGGGCGCAGAAACAGAATCTATTCCTGAATTAATTAAGAAGTATGATACAAAAGTAGGGCACTTCCATGTGAATGATTCCAACCTGCTGGGACCGGGAATGGGCGAGACAGATTACCATCCTATCTTTAAAGCGTTGAAGGAAAGTTGCTATCGAGGATGGATCTCTGTAGAAGTTTTTGATTACGAACCAGGGGCAGAATTTATCGCGCGCGAAAGCTTTCGATACATGAAAGATGTCTGGGAAAGCGTCTGAAACGCTCTAAAAAAGCGATGAAGCAAAAAAAATGTCAGAAAACATCAAAAAATATTTGGCCTACTTTTAATGCTTTTTTTAAAACGCTTCGTCTGTTTTTTTCAAGCAACTTTTTATAAACAAATCGTTTTAAAAAAATTCAATGACGTCGTTTTCACACTATAATAGCAGTGTTAAATCAACTTCTCTTTTTGCGCGTCATGCGTTGCGTTTAATGAAAACATTTCTGCAACGTCATTATTTCAAGTTGAATCACAAAGTACGCGTGGCTTTACAACAAGCCTAATTTTGGCATTTCACAAAATAAATGACTTGCAGAATTTTAGGAAATATTTACGATGATCCACATTAAATGGATGTAAGTCCTTATTGTGTAATGAGTGTCAATTTGAAAATCATAAGATTCTCTGATACTTCATTTTCAATAGGGACAAACACCGGGGTTTGTCAAGGTTGACAAACTCATTTCTTATTCGTTGTGGCAGACCTTTGCCGACTTATAGCCCGGAGCCAGCGGCAAGGCAGCCCTCGTTTAACTCTCAAAGGAGGATTTGCGGTGGCAAAGAAAAAGGCAAAGAAAAAAGCAGCACCAAAGAAAAAGGCTGCTCCAAAGAAAAAAGCAGTGAAAAAGAAGGCAGTAAAGAAAAAAGCAGTGAAAAAGAAAGCTGCTAAGAAAAAAGCTGCTCCAAAGAAAAAGGCAAAGAAAAAAGCAGCCCCAAAGAAAAAGGCAGCTAAGAAAAAGGCAGTGAAGAAGAAAGCTGCTCCAAAGAAGAAAAAAGCTGCTAAAAGGAAACGATAATCGTCCTTTTTTAGCATTTGGAGACAACAAGCCATAACGAGTAAGAAGCGATCGAAATTTCGATCGCTTCTTCTATTTCTACTGCTTACTAATTTCGGGATCAATCACTTTCGTCACCAAATAAACCACGCTCTACTTATAATGGCACCTGGACTTGGTTTAACGCTACAATAGCTTAGACACCTCTTGTCAATTTTCAGCAGACTGAAAGAATAATTCGCATTGAATCAAAGCAGTAAAGAATTGACTTTGAAACCAAAACGTAAGCTGTGGCGTACCCGATTTAAAATGGCGCGCAGCACGTCACCATTTGCGACGCGCATCCCCTCTCGAGAAGTCTGTCAACCCGATGTTTCTGAAGAAGAGTTGCAGCATTGGGGAGAATACATTCTCTTATCTGATTCCGTTTGTGTGTTGCATCGCGATGGAACAATTACAAGACGTACTCATAATCTGACAAAACTTTATGCAAATGAATCCTTAGCACAATGGGATGAAGTCTATCGTTTTTATGATCGTCAAACATCACTACACAAAATTCAAACGGCCAAAGTGCATCTTCCAGATGGAAGTGTTAAGAAGGCCAAAAAAGTTGTTCAACCATATGGGCAAACTTACTTAAACTTTTACCCACTCCGTCCGGGCGTGACAGTCGAGTTGGAAGAACAACAAGATTTTTTTATTGCAGATCGAATTGCCGCATGCATGTGGGGTCAGGAATTCTTTCGCTTCGCAATTCCTTGCCGCCGAATGCGTTTTACCGTTGCCATCGCCGAGCCGTTTTCTCTCGAGTACAAATTGTATCTGACAGAAGAACAACCTAAGAATTGGAAACAGGGAAAATATCAGGTCTACCAATGGGACATGCATGATGTCCCCGGTTACGAAACAGATGATGGCACTCCCCATCCGCGCGATGTCCTGCCTTGGGTCGATATTACAACACTCTCTTCCTGGCAACCGGTCACAAAATTTTATATGCAGGACTTGGAGCCACCTCAAAAGATACCTTCTCAAATTCAGAAGTTGTCCGAAGAACTCACATTGGAAAATGAAACCGAAGAGGAAAAAATTTGTTCGATCTATAAATATTCTTCAGAAGACGTCAGATATGGGCGACACCCCAATGAACTGAATCTGGAAAAAACGCGCGAAGTGGGTTCCATGTTGGAGGATATGCGAGGCGACTGTAAAGATAAATCCTCTTTGGTGGTTTCCATGCTCAGACATCTGGGAATCAAATGCCATATCGCCATTCTGCTCACCCGCATGAACGGCTCAGTCTCTTTTTTGCCAGGAGCACGATTTGATCATGCCATCGTTTGTGTTGATTTAGAAAAAGATGAACGTCTTTGGTTAGACCCCGCTGGAGGACCTGTCACTTTTAAAGATCTACCATCGAATGATCAAGGTACGCAGGCACTGCTCCTGAATTCCACTGGAGGCGAACTGACTACGATTCCCGACCGTAGTTCGGAAAGCCATCAAATCAATCGCATCTGTCATGGTGTTTTGTCAGAAGACTGTAGTTATCAGTTCACAGCAGAAGTGACAACAACTGGCGATACGGCCATGGAACTGCGTTTAAAATATGTTAACCGCAACGAAGAGTCTACGTTGCTCACGCTGGAAAAAGAACTGGCGTCTCATTTGACAGGAGCCAGAATTGAATCGCCTCGGTTTATTAATCTCCAAGACATTTTCCAAGATGTCAGCTACACATATCAAACTACCCTGGAGCAATGGTCTCGACAGATCGAAGATCTCATTTTATTTCGCATCCCCTGGATTGGATCGATGCATACCGTAGGTGTGGTGAATGTTCAAAAAAGAACGTCTGCTTTACAAACGCCCAATCCTGTTCGCTTCACCGATGACCACAAAATTGAAATCCCCTCAAGGTATCAAGGCTACGGATTACCCTACAAACATGAATTGCAATGTAAGTGGGGTCGATATCAGGCATCTGTATTTGTCAAAAATTCACACCTAATCTGTAAACGCGAAGTGGATCATTTCGGGGGTCTCGTGTTCGAAGATCAGTATCAGGAATATAAAGAATATTGGGAAGCGTGTACCCGTGCAGATGCCCTGGATATCGTTTTAATGAAAAACCACAACTAGACACATGGACCCCCATCTCCCGTATCTTCTACCGCATCCCATAAACCTATCCCCATCCAAACTCATAAATGAACTCACAAACAGGAATTGGTGTCGGTAGTCTAGAAATAGCCTATTCTCTCATAGACAACCTGTTAAAATGGGAGATAGAAATTGGGACAACAAACCAGTCCGCACATGACTGTCTACACTATACTAATTTAAGGTTGAATCTCCTTGGCAGATCCTAAACGAGAAGAACTACAAGTCAAAGAAAAAAAGGCCATTTTGGCCTCTGTCATTTCTCCTTCAAACCACATTAATAAAGATCAAGCGCTGGATGAATTAAAAGGCTTAGTGGAAACCGCTGGAGTCAAAGTAGTCGGCACACTCATTCAAAATCGTGAGCATCCACACCCGGCCACATGCCTGGGCAAAGGGAAACTTGCTGAACTTAAACAAATGGTGAAGCACCTCGATGCCGAACTCATCATTTTTGATAACAACCTCTCCCCCTCTCAGGGAAGAAATATCGAAGAAGAAACCGGAACGGTTATCGTGGATCGCAGTGAATTGATTCTCGATATCTTCGCCACTCATGCAAAAACGTATGAAGCGAAACTACAAGTAGAGTTGGCGCAATTACTCTATTTCCGAACTCGGTTGAAACGGTTGTGGACTCACTTGGAACGAATTGAAGGGGGTGTTGGCGCAGGCCGTGGTCCTGGTGAAAAGCAGCTCGAAACAGACCGACGTTTGTTAGACAGACGCGTCTCAGAATTGAAACGCAAACTCTCCGAAGTAGAACGCCGCAGAGAGCGAACTGTCGCTCATAGATTCCAGCACCTCACTGTTTCGCTTGTCGGTTATACCAACGCTGGCAAGAGCACGTTGATGAATGCGCTCACAGGAGCTGACGTTTATATTGCCGACAAATTATTTGCCACACTTGATACGCGAACAAGGCGCTGGGAACTTCCGCACTGGGGAGAAATTTTACTCAGTGATACCGTCGGATTCGTGAGAGATCTTCCGCATCATCTGGTTGCTTCATTCAGGTCGACACTGGAAGAAGCGCGGCAAGCAGACTTGTTATTACACATAGTTGACTCCAGCAATCCGGAAGTAGAACACCATATTAAAACCGTCTATAAGGTCCTGGATGAAATTGGTATCGATCACAAAGATGCGATCCTGGTATTTAATAAAACGGACAAAGTCGAAGACAGATCAAAACTCGATGTCTTACGTTTAAAATATGATGACGCCATCAGCGTCAGCGCTGTTTCCGGTGAAGGTCTGGACCGTCTCGCTCAAACCGTGATTGACCGTTTGGCATCCGGCTATGCTGTCGTAGAGATCGAAACTCCTGTTGGAAATGGGAAGTTGCTTTCTCAACTGGAAGATCATGCTCTGATCTTATCCCGCGAGTATTCCAATGATGATTCTCGTGTCACGTTGCAAGCCCGCATTGCCCGGCGTTTTTTACCACTGTTGAAACTGAATGAAGAGACAGAGCTGAAAATTCAAGGAGACGAACAGGTGCTTCCGCAGGGCATGCTTCCTGAAGAAACTGTCAATGAACTCTGATTCTGTTTCACTACGCTAGTAACTTTCATACTTCCTACGAATTGTGTATTACATATAGATAGTAATATGCTTTCTAAAAATAAACAGAGAACTTTTCGTACGCTCTTCGGGAATCCTGATATTTCACGAGAACATACTCGTCATTTCTCAAAGCTCTGATCGATCATTGATTCTGAGATATGACCCTCAAACTACTAATCAAATAGACTTCTCAAGATAGACTGATAAAGCAGTAACGTGATGAAGAAACGATGGATTTACGGTTTGATCATACTGTTAAGTATCACATCGATCGGTTTAGCCATCGACTGGTGGTCTGCCCTTCCGGAGGGTGAACAGGCAACCTATGTGGGCCGACAAACCTGTTTTCAATGTCATCAGAAAGAAGCAGAACTCTGGAAAGGCTCTGACCATGACCTTGCCATGAATCTGGCGACTCCCGAGTTCGTACTAGGTGATTTCAACGATACT
>JAJDEK010000180.1 GCA_029259875.1 Planctomycetaceae bacterium | reverse complement strand
AAATCCTCAAATCATAGCCCTAATTCGGACCTAATGTTTCTTAGAGGAAATAAGCGACCTTTGGCGAAACCAGTCTTCGGCGCGATTTGTAAAGGTATCAACATTCGAATTCTCAACCGGCCTCATACCGTAGCCGTGCCCCCCTGTTTCATAGATGTGTAATTCAGCCCCCACACCATTCTTCTTTAACGCAGTATAAAACAGGATGCTACTTAATGGGGTTGCGCTATCGTTATGAGCATGTGCGAGAAATGTGGGTGGTGTATTTTTTGAAACGGTGACAACCTCATTCAACATTCCCGTTTTCTGATCGAGCAACCGCCAGGGATAAATCAGCAAGCTAAAGTCGGGGCGACAGGATACTTCATCGATCTTATCTTGTAGCTTATACGAGCGATCTTTAAACCGGGTTGTCACAAGTGATGCTGCCTGCCCTCCGGCGGAAAAGCCAATCACACCAATCCGATACGGCTTGACGCCCCATTCTGCAGCACGCTTACGAACCAGACTGAGTGCGCGTTGTCCATCTTGAAGCGGCCGTTCAGAAAATGGAGGTAATTTAGCATTTGTCTGAGTCGGCTGTGTTTTCTGTTGCTTAGTGCGATAATGAACTACGAATGCCGTAATGCCCAATCCATTCAGCCATTCAGCCGCCTCTGAGCCTTCCTTGTCCGTCACAACATAACTATATCCGCCACCGGGAAAGATCAATACCGCCGTTCCATTCCGTTTCTCAGCAGGAGGCTGAAAGACATAAAGCTGTGGGCGCGTGATATCTTTGACACGTGTCGCTGGAGGATTTTCTGTGGCTCGTCTGGGAAGTTTCGTGCCTGTCTCTCGAGTCGTCTCACCGGGAGCAAGCTCTGGCCAGATATCAATGATCGCATCAGGTTCACGTGCATTAGCAAAACATAGCATGCTCAGATTCATGCCAAAGATTAGAAACATAATCATCGTAAACCGCTTCATGCCAGAATTTCCTTTATGATATTCGACGGTTCAACACCCGTCAGTTTGAAATCAAGCCCTTGATGTCGATAGGTAAAACGTTCATGATCGATACCAAGTAAATGTAACACTGTCGCATGCAGGTCGCGAACATGTACTGGATTTTCGGCAACGTTGTAACTGAAATCATCAGTGGCACCATAAGTCATACCTGACTTAACGCCCCCACCTGCTAACCACATCGTGAAACAGCGGGGATGATGATCGCGGCCCCCTTCGGGACTGTCCCACTTACCTTGACCGGCAACGCCTCGACCAAATTCACCGCCCCAAACGACAAGCGTCTCATCCAGCAAACCACGTTGTTTGAGATCTTTGACCAATGCCGCGCTGGCCTGATCGGTATCGCGGCAACGCGCCACACACCATGATCCCAGACGGCTGTGATGATCCCAATCGGGATGAAATAATTGCACAAAACGCACGCCGCGTTCAATCAGTCGTCGTGCCAGAACACAGTTGGCGGCATAACTGCCGGGACGCCGCGAATCGGGTCCATAGAGTTCAAACGTGGATTCGGGTTCATCGCTCAGATCATTCAGCTCCGGGATACTGGATTGCATGCGCCAGGCCATTTCATACTGACGAATCCGCGTTTCAATTTCAGGGTCACCCGTTTGTGCTAAACGCATCTGATTCAGTTCAGCGATGCCATTCAACATTCCTCGTCTTACTTTTCGGGGAAGCCCATCCGGATCGCGGAGATAAAGCACTGGCTCTTTCGAATTGCGAAGCTTGACTCCTTGATAGCGGGACGGCAAAAAGCCACTTCCCCAATAATGATCGTAAAGCGGTTGATCGCTGGGTCGTTTCATTTTGGAAATCAATACCAAATAATCAGGTAGATTTCGATTCTCACTACCCAGTCCATAGCTGGTCCAGGCACCAATCGAAGGTCGTCCTGCGAGTTGATGCCCTGTGAGGAATTTCGTCATCGCGGGCGCATGGTTAATCTGATCTGTCACCATCGATTTAATAAAGCAAAGTTCGTCGGCTACCTCTCCGTGGTAAGGCAGCCACTCCCCGAGCATCGTTCCGCTTTCGCCATAACGTTTGAACTTAGTTCGCGAGGGCATAATCAATTGTTTTTGATTCGCCGTCATCGTTGTCAGTCTTTGCCCGCCGCGTACGCTTTCCGGAAGTTCCTTGCCGGCCCACTTCATCAATCCCGGTTTATGGTCGAAGAGTTCAATCTGCGAAGGTCCACCCGATTGTGTGAGAAATATCACATTTTTTGCACGAGGAGGCTTATGAGGCAAATCCGCCAATCCCAGCGTTTTCGTTTTATCGGCATGCGAAGATTTTGTCCCTTCCAATAAACCCAGCGCCATCGCTCCCAGACTGACACCCGCACCCCGACTCAGAAAATAGCGGCGGGAAACATCCAATGCCTGTTCTCTAATTTGATCATTCATGGGTGATTGCCTCATCCAGATTAAAGACCATGCTCGCAATCACCATATATGAGGCGAGTTCGCCAGAATCGACCTTGCTCTTATTTGGTGGCTGTCCCACATCCAGCAGTTTTAACGCATCCTGTGGTTGACTTCGATAATGTTTCCATGACGTTTGGAATTCTCGCTCCAAAACGACTTGCTCTCGCTTGTCCAAAGGTCGGGACAAGATACGACGAGCAATAAAATCGAGCCGCTTCGGTATTGTCGTCTCTGTTTGCAGTGCAGCACGTGCCAGTTCACGCGAGGATTCCAGAATACTCAAATCGTTTAACAATGTCAGAGCCTGCAATGGGGTATTGGTTCTGCGTGGACGCACTTCGCACACGCGGCGTTGCGCACTATCAAACAGAAATGTCGGCGCACTGGATCGTCGCCAAAACGCATACAGGCTGCGGCGATATTGGGCGGCTCCCTGACTTGGTTCATAGCGATAACGTCCCATGAACATTTCCGCCCAAACCCCTTCCGGCTGATAAGGCATAACGGGTGGGCCGCCGAGCGCCGGATTCAGTAATCCACTCGCCTGTAATGCCGCATCGTGAATCATCCAACTTGGTAAACGAAACCGGGGTCCGCGGGCCAGCAATCGATTCTCAGGATCACGGACTAATAATTCTGATGAAACTTTGCTGCTCTGTTGATAAGTCTGGCTCGTCACAATCAAACGCAGAATATGCTGCAAGTCCCAATTGTGTTCCATCAACTCCACCGCCAACCAGTCAATCACTTCGGGATGGGTCGGCCGTTCTCCCTGCAAACCAAAATCTCCCGGCGTACGGACGAGTCCCACACCGAAACACATCTGCCATAAATGA
>JAJDEK010000179.1 GCA_029259875.1 Planctomycetaceae bacterium | reverse complement strand
CGCATAGACCAGTCTACCTCGATAGCTGACCGCAATAGAGGCTCCTGGGCGATGATGTTCCTGAAGGAATTCCTTAATGGAATTGTCGAGCGAGGAGAGTTCCTTCTGATCTATTCCTGATATCGGAATATCGTCTGCTGTCTTCCAGACTGGAAGAGCCAGACCTTCGCTTGGCTCAGATTGTCGCCAGATCGTAGTAAAAAAAGTTTGGTTGTTTGCACGATATCCATCAATGTTGACCAACTGATACTCGTCAGCTGCCATCTTTTTTGCCGCTTTCTGGATCTCAGCCGGAGTGACATGGTATTGTGCTATCCAGGCAGAATCTCTTTCCTTTAGCCAAACTGCATGATAAAACGGTTTGTCATCAATAGTGAATCCACAAAGATCTAGCAGACGAAAACCGCGTGAGGAAAAATCTGCTAATATTTTTGGAAATTCGTTTATCGAAATGTTACAGGTTGCTTCCCAGGCTGTTGTCGCTTGTTTGGCCCAGATACCGGCGTGCACGGGTTGATTATTCAATGTGTAACCATCCATCTTGATGGGAGCGTAACCCTGCTGTTTTAATTCTTCCAAAGTTGTCAGTAGTTCTTGATCCGATAAAGAATGTCGCACAATATGATTGCCTTGGTCTAACTTTTCCCAAATGACGGCGAATCGAGATGTTCCATTTCGTTCATAGCCACTGATGGCAACAGGTTGAAATCCTTCGTTAGCGTATTGCTTGATTTTTTCCTCAAGCTTCTGTGTGCTCAGGCCGTGATGCGCCTTCTTCTCTCTCTGGATTTGCCGCTTGATACCGATGGCTGCAAATCGATCTCCCTTTTTACCTGGGTAAACGCTGGTATCTAACAGGGCATAACCCTGTTTTATTAATCGTGTGACGTGGTTTTGATAGTTTGTTGGGGTTAGTCTTAATTCGACATCTGTTTCTTCAGCAAAGAGTGGATTTGTCATCAAAATCACAATCAGAAGCAAGTAAGCTCGGCAGGGCATGTTGAATTCCAAAATAGAGATCTTTATTAAGTAGTATCGTAAGTATGATGATAGAAAGGATGAGGATGCGACATCAAGTATAATCTTAGTTGAAGTGACCTGCTTTTTAAGTTAGTGTTCTATATTATTGTGGTGTAGTTTCCGCATTTTTACGTTTATGAGTTTGTTAAATTAGACAGAGACCGATGAATTATGATGAGAGCTCAAGTGTTTATCCATGCCGTAGTGACTTTCAATTTTTTAGTAATCCCTCAGGCAATGATTGCCTCTGATCCTGTTTTAATTGCGCATCGAGGTCTATTAATGCATGCTCCTGAGAATACTTTAGATGCTTTTAGTGCCTGTCTTGATTTGCGAATTGGTTTTGAGCTTGATATACGCACAACAAAAGATGGAGAGTTGGTCATTATTCATGATGATAGTGTGCTGAGGACAACAGATGGAGGAGCGAGATCAATCCGCGATATCACATGGGCTGAAGCACAACAGCTTGACGCTGGAAGATGGTTCGATCCTGTTTTTGCCGGGACACGGATTCCCTCATTGGAGCAAACACTGCAATTGATCAAATCCAGAAAACAAGGCAAAATGATCATCGCTCTCAATATCAAGCAAGTGAATCCCGAAGGAGAAAAGAAACTCGTTGATTTGATCGAAAAATATGCTCTGTTTGATGATTGTTTTGCGTTCGATCAAAGTGCAGCAATGAGTAAGTGGCTGAAGCAGTTAAACCCTCGTCTTCGGATTGGTCAAAACGTCAATCGGAAGAGTATCGATACTCGTTTAAAGGAGAATGTACTGGATGTTTTTCTGCTCACCTTTGCTCCTGAAAAATCAGAAGTCGATCATCTCAGAAAGCAGGGAAAACAGATTCTGTTTAACTTTGCTGGTCCCGGTAATGCGCGTCGTAATCCGGTTGTTTGGAATCAAGTACGCGCGGCGGGAATCGATGGGATGTTGACAGACTATCCCTTGGAGTGTCGTTTAGTCTGGAGACGCGCTGATCAGGACACGAAAAAATAGCAGAATGCATTCAAACAATTGTCATTTCTGATTAGGTGGTATCTCGGTATTTTTTATCCCTGTTGCTTTGAACCTCCAGGGAAATGAGTCCCGGTTTTTGTAAACTTCCTTATCCCTGGGTATCGTGTGGAGTCCGCTCAAAGCATATGACAAATTCGCATCGAACGATTGGATGCGTTGATTTCCATACATGCCTCCTTCAAAAAGAAACTCGACATATCCGATGAAGGGCAGATTTTTTGAGAAGAAATCAGGCTGCTGTTTCAAAATCCAGGGCACTGCTGCTTCTTCGTCACTTTTCCAGGGAACATCTCGTCTGGAATATTCAGAAAGCAAAATCCCATAAGGGCGTCTCGCACGGTTCGGGACAGACAGTCTGCCAGAGAAGTGTCTGCCTGGTTTTTTCTGTGGTTTTTTGGCAAGGTCGGTAGGTTGCAACTCATGCCAGGTTGACCAGTGTTTCATATCGGGAGAATAACGGGCAAAAACTGTTCCTGCATAAGGAGTTGATTTTTGACCATTTGGCAAAGTGAATTCTTTTGGTGTCGGATCAATGGAGACTTGCAGGGAAATGGAAGTTGCGATTCTCCACGATAAGCCAACAGCCAATGGTTTTGTTTGGATCCATCCATCAACGGAAGCATTGGTTGTGCCATCCCATCCCAGTCCTTTGTCGGTAATCGATATTTTATCGGCAGGTGACCAACTGGCTTTGGCTGAGGCATCTTTGGGATTTGTTAAGTCGATTTTGAGTGATTTGAACTCAATGATGACAGCAGCATTACAAACCGAGAAAGTGATCAGCAAGCTGATAATAAGAAAGCAAGCAAATGTGAAGGTAGTGTGCCTGGGCATGGTGTCTGATTGCCTTTCTGGAATGAAATGGAAAATCTAATCAGAGACAACCCCGTTCTCATCGAAAGCTCTTCGATGAGAACGGGGTTGTTTCACATTAGATCTTCATACTCACCAGAAAGTTCCCAAAATCTCTTTGATTGGCCCTATTCTCAAATCTTGTTTCTGGGAATCTATGTTTGACTAACTATTTACGCGCAAATGCGTGTGCGACAAGAGCTTGGTCAAATTGTTGTGGTACTTCCTCCTCCGCTGCAAACAGGTAAAGTACTGCGATGAGTATGGAATGAATGGCGGAAGAGACCAGCGAGACTAATAGGATTAAAATGAAGCCGATTGCCATGAATGCGCCTCCCAGTACTACATTGCCGGATGCAATCACAAAACCACCAGAAACAATCAGTAGGATGAGTGGGATCATTAATAGAAAGACAATCATGCCGATCCCAAAATTTGCGACCAGAGACTCTCCCCAGGTTTCGCGAAGAATCCCTACCGAACGTTTCATGGCCTCAAAAGGATTTTTCTTTTCTACAACCAAAACAGGTATGACGAAGTAGGTTGTAATCGACCAGGCCATACCAAGCAGGCCGGCAACAAACTGTCCCATTTTTTCTGAACGGGATTCAATCATCTTTAATATGAAGCCTACTGTAGCACTCACCAGCGCCCAACTTGCAATTTGTGGCAGGCGATTCATCGCAGCGCGGAATCCATCGCCGACAGTGGGATCGCCTCCTTTCAGACGAATAATTGCACAAGCCATCAAAGCCGAGTTGAAAAAGATGATGACAAAGTAATTTACGAAGTAGAAGGCAAAAAGAATAACATAAGCAACCGGGTCCTGTGGAACCTGCTGATCATTCATGATGACATTGATATATTTACTGTTCCAGAGAGGCGCTGCAAAGCTGCCGAGTACCAACAGGCAAGAAAAGCCACTCATTAGAGGGAACAGCAACAGTTCCTTATCTAACATCAAAACACGATAGCTCTGTTTTGTTAGTTCCCATCCATTTGCGATGCGGGTAAACATAATCATCGATCCTTCTGATCATTCTTAGTTCATTGAGTCTACAGGTTCAGCATGTTTTATGAACTGGCCTACCTGATTGAGATTGCTCACGTTTTATAGCAGATATCAATAATATTGCGAAACTGAATTTCGAGTTCTCTCAATTTTTATTGAGCAGTACGAGATTTCAATGATTACTTCGTTTGCGGGAGTGTCAG
>JAJDEK010000178.1 GCA_029259875.1 Planctomycetaceae bacterium | reverse complement strand
AATCTTATACTTTTATCGCCTGACAACACGGGCAATAAAAGGTAGAACGCTGTGCCTGTACAATACGAATAATTTGGGCCCCATTACAGGAAATACAGGAGCTTCCTTCCTGTTTATAAACCCGGTGGTGATTCTGATACCCCCCGGATTGATTCAATGCATTTCGATAAGTGCCATCTCCCAAGGTCGAACCTTCATAGCGAATCGCCGTTTTCAATATCCGTTTCATTGCTTTGTGCATTGCCTGGACTTCCGAACCCGTTAATCGATTCGCTTCCCGCTCTGGATGAATTTGACTTAAGTGAAGTATTTCACTGGCATAAAGATTCCCAATACCAGCAATCATTTTTTGGTCCAACAACGCGACCTTGATAGCACGGCTTGTCTTCAAACAACGTGCTTTAAGATCTTTGAGAGTAATCACAAGGGCATCGGGCCCCAACTTGTTTGCCCCTAATTCGGTTAATAACTCTGCTTTCCGATATAACCGCACGGTTCCTAAGCCGCGGCGGTCCCAAAACCAAAGTGATCTGTTAGATCTCCCTTTTCGCAAAACCCATTCCAATCTTAAGTGACCTGCATCTGGAGGATCTGATAGCAACATTAGTCCAGTCATGCGAGGTTCAATGACGAATGAGTCTTCATTTTCAAGATCCAAAACAACACGTTTGGCCAATCGTCGAACAGAGACAATCGTTTGGTTGATGGTTCGAGATCGAATCGTTTTCAACCCAGGTTTCAACGAAATGGGTTTGCAAGTGCAAGGGCATATTCGAAAGTCGCTAATCAATTGACCTTCCACGACTTCACGAATTCCACGGACCATCGTCTCAACTTCCGGTAGCTCTGGCACAGATTTTCCTTGTATATCAATTATATTTGTTTTAGGGTGTAACTGGTTTTGAACGAAGTGTTTCTATTCTACTACCTGTACCTGTTCTTTCGATGTCAGAGACAAGCTGAAATAGGAAGACCAAGAAATTTAAGATTACGCTTGACGTTGGGCCGAAGTTGGACGATCCTAGACCATAAAGCCCATATATTCCCCAGTTTGCGGAATGTATACATGCGAACCCACAATCTAATCCGTAGTAATCTGTGCCAATCGGAGAGCGTCCATGCGCCCTAAATACCCTCGAGTAGGCTCTAGTGTTGTATCTGTAGTTGCAACCATTGCCTGTTTATCTATCGTTCTGGCAGTCACATTTTATCTGGTTAATCAACAACCGGCCGTGACTGTTGAAAAAGTGCCAGAACAAATACAAGCTCCCACTGAATCACCACTTGTACTTGAAGAACAGGAAACAGTGGAAGTGTCTCCCGCTGTTATTTCTGAACCAATTGTCGAAACTCGCCAGGCCTCTCCAGAAGAAGAAGTCACAGCTCATTTAGGAGCGGGAGAATTTGGCAAAGCGATCGAAACCGCCGAAACGGTTACTGACCTTCATCAACGAACTTTATTGTTGAAAATGGTCATAGAAGCGCAACTTAAATCGGGTGACTTTGTCGCCGCTTTGGGAACGATCAACCGTATTCCTCTGGCAGACGAACGAACAAAAGCCATGGGTGAACGAGCACAAGCCATTTCGCTGGCCGGTGGAGGACAGTTAGCCGACTTCACACAGTTGATTGACCTGATTCAAACTCAGACCTCAGGACTCTGGGAAGATACTGGCGAAGGGGAAGGCTCAATCCGACAGTTCGACAGTGGGGTTCGTGTTGATCCTCATGGATTGCTACACCACATCAGTAAAGCAGAACTCAATGGTCGATTGGCGGCTCTGGGAATCAAAGCCCGTCAGGCAGACTTGAATAAAAATGTAGCTCAAAACAGTCAAATGCGACTCATTTCACTGACACGACTTGAAAAAGAAGTTCAGCAATTGATTGAAGAAGGACGTTCTCCTGTCGAAACAATGAAAATGCTGGCAGGACTGACAAAAGTTGAATACATCTTTGTTTACCCCGAAGATCAGGAAATCGTCATTGCCGGTCCTGCAGAAGCTTGGACCTATAACAACCAGGGTCTTGCAGTCGGCATCGAAAGCGGTCGTCCTGTGCTGCAACTGGACGACTTGATCACAGTCTTACGAACATTCTCTGATCAGGGAGAAGAAATTTTCGGTTGTTCTTTCGATCCACGGCCTGACGGCTTGGCTCGTGTCAAAGAATTCGTCACCAAATCAAATGCCCGTGGACCGCTACGAGCGGGGGCCGGTGTTCGAAACTGGACCAAACAACTCAAAAACAAATTAGGCGTGCAAGACATCACGCTGTACGGCGTTCCTAATACATCACGTGTGGCTCGTGTGCTCATCGAAGCCGACTACCGCATGAAACTGATTGGTATTGGTAAAATGGATGCAGGGAAGAACATTCCCAGCTACTTTGAGTTGCTGGCAAAGCAAAACACGAAAGACCCTCAAAATCTGGAAGCACTTCGTTGGTGGTTGACTATGAAGTATGACTCTGTTCTCCACAATGCACAACGAACCGCTTATCAAGTCGTCGGTTCTTCCGTCTTGTGTCAGTCAGAAAACCAAATCGTCACTAAAGAAGGCCAACGGCTCCAAACCGGTCAAGCAGAAGAATTAAACCGGGAATTTGCTGCTAACTTCACAAAGCACTATCAGGAACTGGCTCAACAAGATCTGGTATATTCTGATCTGCAAAACATTTTCGACCTGGCTCTGGTTGCAGCACTAATGCGAAATGAGCAACTAGCAAATCGTGCTGGCTGGGAAATGGGAGCATTTGCTTCCACCGGCGCTTATCGTCCCGCAGAATTTGAACCAGCCCACACGGTGGAAACGGTTGTTAATCATCGTGTTTACAATGGAAAAGATGTCGTTGTGCAAGTCGCTGGCGGCGTTCGCGTTGACACTGGTTCCGTTGTCAAGAATCAAAACAATCTGAAAATCTCAGATAACGTGGGATCCGTTTCCACAAAAGCACAGGCTCCCGCATTGCCCGTTGGTCGATGGTGGTGGGACTTGGCTAACTAACTGAGCAAGAAGGTAAACTACAAATTAAAAAACCGCGGTCAGTTTTTCTGACCGCGGTTTTTGTTTTAATCTATAGATGGTTATTTCACATAACCTTTAATACCAACAGGCTTCAATGTTTGAGGAAAGTCGCGAGGCTCTGTGTGAGCTTCCTGCATGACCTGCTTCATCTCCTTCAATTTCTCTGGATGTTGTTTGGCAAGGTTTTTCGTTTCACCAACATCCTTTCCTAAATCATATAGTTCAACAGAATTTTTCATTCGGTTTTGAACAGCCTTCCAGTTTCCCATACGAAGTGCTCTAGAACGAATTTCACCTTTAGTGTATTCCCAATAAAGGTGTTTGTGTTTTTTCTGATTCCCCTTATCCAACAAGGTAGGCAAAAAAGAAATGCCATCTACGTCGACTCCTTCTGGAACCTTCGTCCCCGCGACCTCTGCAAATGTAGGCAAAATATCCCAAAATGCAATCTGCAGATCTGAAGTTGTCCCGGGAGCTACTTTGCCAGGCCAATTAACAACGAAAGGTACACGCAAACCACCTTCATACATCGTTCCTTTATGACCTTTGAGCGGTGCATTTCCGTTAAAGAAATCGGTCATGCCTTTCCAGGTACCACCCTGCCCGCCATTGTCTGACGTAAAAATAATCAAAGTATTGTCGCGAATTCCCAGTTCTTCCAACATCTCTACGATTTCGCCCACATGATCGTCCAACCGCGAAACCATTCCTGCGAACGTCACCAACCCATCCTCTGATCCGATATAACCAGGACGCGGGTCTAGAATTTGTGTCTTAGGGAACTTTCCACGATAGGGACGCTCGGACTCTTCGGGCACAACTAGTTCCACATGCGGAATGATATAGGGTAGATAAGCAAAGAAAGGCTGCTTTTGATTTTTGCGAATGAATTCTTTCGCATCATCATGGATCAAATCATGAATGTAGTGCTCCCGTTGATTATTTTCGTTTCCTGGTAGCATTACTTTTTCATTGTTTCTCCAAATCCAAAAGGGATAATAAAAATGAGCATGCACTTGTAATAGTTGCCCCGTGAATTCATCAAATCCCTGCCGATTGGGATGCCCGGGAGTTCCTTCGTAGC
>JAJDEK010000177.1 GCA_029259875.1 Planctomycetaceae bacterium | reverse complement strand
AGCAGCCTTTGTTTAGTGAAACGAGATTGCCAACTGTTCTTGATTAATATTGGTATGGAAAAGTTGCTAGGATTTCGAATTTGCGAGTTCTTTGTCTTTTGGTGTCGCTTCCTCTTCGTCACCTCTTCCATATGCTGGTCCGTCAAAGGCAACCCAGCTTACGAGTAGATGTAACACCCCTGCGATCCAGGTGAATACGACGGCAAATTCATAGCGTTTCCCAAGCTTCTTGTTGATGTCATCGAGCCCCTGATTGCTCAAAGGCATCTCAAACCAATTTAGAAAGGGTCTAGGGATTGATCCTTCAATGTGACCTGTATCTGTCCGACGTCCATCTACGTCACGAACAACAGCACATTCAAGAACCCGTTGTTGATCACCGCCTAATGGTAAACCTATCCCAACAGGATCAGAAAGGTTCAGTGCCGAAATAGGCTTGTTGTCCAATGTTCCTTCAAAAAAACCTGTAATTTCAGTACCAAACTCTCCAGGAACCGTTTTTAATTTAATGATTCCCTCTAATTGACCACTAATGTTTTTACCATCATCGGTACGGTCTAAGAGTGTACCTTTAAATGGAGCTTCTAATGGCATTTCTTGATGGTATGGATGCGATTCAAAATAATTCGCATCAAAGTCATTTGGACCGAGGTTATTTGGTGATACTACCTTGTTATAACGCGAACTTTGAATCAAAGCGGGCAGGGCAGGTAAGCCAACACCTACTTGTGCAAAATAACCCAAGTTTCTTTTACCTGGTTCTGACTGGTAATAAACAGTTTTCCAGTCGCCTAATGCCATGCCACAAAAAAATGTACTCAGGATGCAGAAACAGTAAATCGCTGCTTTAAACGTTCTACCTTGATAAAAGTGGCCTGCACCGGGGATAAGAAATGCTAAAATCGCGGCGACAACTGGATTTTTCAATTCAATTTTGTTGTGGCTTTCCGTCATTTCAGGACCCTCCGGCACTGCTTCTATAAAAAGTTTTTTAGTAAAAGAAATTCGTTTTTCAGCGCTGGATATTAGTCGCTCTAGTCAATAAACCCACAAATTATGCTTTTTGATTTCGGGCTCTCTCAAGATATTAAGGATGAGACGTAGTGTATCTCATACGGAATCAAAGGACCAGTCCAACCTGAAGTCTTTGCTATTTCAAGAGTTGAGGCTCTTGAAATAGCAAGATTTAAGATGAGGACGTGTACTGATTTACCCTTGGGGTTATTGTCCCCCTTCGGCTCGATTTGACCACCAGGGAAGACCGATTCCGCCATCAATGGTTGTTGTGCCTCCTGTCATATAATCGGCATCATCACTGGAAAGGAAAGTTACAAGCTTGCCAACTTCATTCGGACTTCCCAGACGCTTCCAAGGGATATTTTCTGCCCCTGCTTTAAGTTGTTCATCAGTAAAGAATTTTCTTTCTCCCGGAGTATCAATCCAACCTGGATGAACTGTGTTCACGCGGATTTTGTGCGTGGCAAATTCAATAGCCGCGGTTCTCGCCATGTGGTCAATCGCTGCTTTTGCCATGTTATAGGCGGCAGAAGTGGGAATCGCAATTATGGCGTGGGGAGAACTGATCACAACGATAGATCCTCCTTTTCCCTGTCTAGTCATTTGTTTTGCTGCAGCTCGGACACCAAAGAAAGCTCCCCACATTGTAACATCAATGGTTTTTTTAAACCCCTCCATATCTGCTTCCAGAATCAGTTCACGATCACTGTAGGCTGAATTGGAAACAAACAAATCGAGGCTGCCGAATTCTTCAGCTACTTTTGCTATGGCAGCTTCTACAGATTGTTGGTCTGAAACATCGGCCTGAATTGTGATTGCTTTGACACCGAATGATCGGGCCTCTTCTGCTGCTGTCTCCGCTTCTTCAGGATGAGATCGATAATTGATCGCGACGTTTGCTCCTGCTCTCGCCATTTCAATTGCACACCCACGACCGATTCCACGGGATGAGCCTGTCACGAGAGCGTTGCGCCCTTCGAGCTTCATTGTCTTTATTCCTTAGTAGTTTGTATGGTTGATTTTGGTATTTTGGTTTGTCAGGCTTTTGGCGTCACGGCAGTGTGTATATGTGAATGTTGCGTGGCCTGTTTTACGATGCGTAATCAATCAGATTTAAACTGTAAACAAGAATGGGCTAAAAACAAAGAAAACCGAGGAGCATTCTCTGCTCCTCGGCAAAATTTTTGAAGAAATCAGTTGTTTTGATTTGTTATGCAATTGGTAGAACAAACATCCTTGAACTAAGCAGAGAAGCTGCTTCCACACCCGCAAGATTTGACCGCATTCGGATTTTCAAACGTAAATCCGCGTTTTTCCAGGCTCTCATAGAAATCAACGGTTGTACCGTCTAGGTAGAGACCGCTTTTCTTATCGACAACCACTTTGACTCCATGTTGTTCAGACACCGAATCATTTTCTTCATCGACTTCGTCGACAAAGCGGAAATCATATTGGAATCCACTGCAACCACCAGAAACGATTCCGATTCTCAGTAAAGAACCTTCACCCATTTTTTGGTCCTCCATAAATCGCTTCAGTTCTTTGGAAGCATTTTCAGTAATTGTGACAGCCATGGAAAAGAATCTCCAGTTTAAAAGTTGTTTGGTGTATTAACCTTTGGTGACATTGATAAATAAAAATGAGCCCCAATCAAATTTTGATTTGGGAAAAAATGAGCCTCT
>JAJDEK010000176.1 GCA_029259875.1 Planctomycetaceae bacterium | reverse complement strand
AGGATATCTTACTTACAATCCGTGATATTAACCCCACTAATCACTTCCGAAATTTCAATCTCTGGATGCCCGACTATAACGGCCAAAGTTTTGTGGGCCAAGATTGGCAACCCGGTGATAGCTTTTCTCCATTCCACCCTTTATTTCTTGAACGTCTGGCCCCTTTTCAAACTCTCCGGTTCATGGATTGGATGGAAACCAATGAAACCGACGTCATTACCTGGGAAGATCGTGCCCGACTCGAAGACGCTACCTACCATGGTGGCAACGATCCCAATGATTTCCATAACGGCATTGCTCCGGAGTATATGGTTGAACTCTCAAACACTCTGGACGCGAACCCCTGGTTCAATATGCCTCATCAAGCGAATGATGACTTCGTACGAAATTTTGCCGAGATGGTTCGAGACACTCTCGACCCGGATTTGACAATTTATGTCGAATGGTCAAATGAAATCTGGAACTATGCTTTTGGGTTTCATGCCAGTTTCTGGATTCAGGAACAACTCGCATTGCCTGAAAATGCAGGAATGAACTGGTATGAATTTGCTGCGAGTCAAATGCAGCAGGATTTTGCGATCTGGGAAGACGTATTTGCCGGGCAGGAAGACCGAATTGTACGTGTTGTGGCTGGCCAGCAAGCTAATCCCTCTGTGTTGGAAGGTTTGCTTCCCGCCATGACTGGCAATTTTGACGCAATCTCCGTTACGGCCTATGCGGGACTGGGTTATGAACAAATCGCAGATTTTGACGAGTTTACTACAGTCGACGATGTCATTGATACTGTATTGGCAGAAACGATTCCCTGGAGCCTGTCTCGCCTGATCGAACACCAGAATCTTGCCGATCAATATTCGCAAATTTTGGGAAGGGAAATCGACTTAGTCACATATGAAGGTGGGTCTCATCCGGACGCTTACGGCTGGCCTGTAGAAGAGGTCGTGCATGCAGCTTCTCTCAGTCCTCGGATGTCTGAAATTTATGAGACGCTGCTAAACAGTGCTGACCTCATCGGCGTTGATCTGTTTAATCAATTTGTATTCACGGGAGGCGGATTCTCTGCTCCCTGGGGAGATTGGGGCCTGTTACACAGCATGGATCAACCACTGGAACAATCGTTTGAGTATCAGGCGATTGTCGATTTCATCAACGGTCAGACCCCTGAAGTTTTACCGGTTGTAAATATTGAATCGACAGTCTCCAGCGTTGATGAATCAAGCGTAGAACAACTTGTGTATACGCTCACTCGAAGTGATGACCAAATTGAAGCCCCTCTAACTGTCAGATATCAGGTTGCAGGTACAGCCACATCCGCTGCTGATTTCGATAGTTTAACTGGTGAAATTACGTTTGCTGCCAACGAATCTTCTGTCACCATTCTGGTAACAGTTCTGGAAGATTTACTGGATGAAAACGACGAAACCATTGAAGTCCAACTACTGGATTTGGATACCTATGATTTAGGAGATTCCATTCAGGCCAGTGGTTCGATCATCGATAATGATTTTACAAATGTAGCACCTATAATTACACCGATTCCAGACCGGGGCATTCAAGAAGGGGAATCTATTTCTCTCATCGTCAGCAACTACGTCTCCGATGTGAACTCCGTTGATGGCGACCAAATCATTCTGAACGCCATGCTAACTAATGGAACAGGATTACCCGATTGGTTAGAGTTTCATTCACAAACAGGAGAACTAAACGGGACTCCCGATTTTGGTAATGCAGGTATCTTTGAAATTGTAATCAGCGCCACAGATTTAGCTGGCCTGGAAACAAGTACCACATTCCAACTGACTGTTACCCCAATTCCAATCACACAATACGATATGCGCGTAGTAAACTCTCCCACAACGACTGCTGCAAATGGAGAGATTGCAAATCTTCCACCGAGTGAAACAGTTTTATCAGAGTGGCAATCCTACTGGGTCGAAGTATGGGCGAGCATTCCTAATTCGTCAGACCATGGAATCGAATCGTATTCATTCAACTTGCATTACAATTCCGGTTTCACAACGGCATCAAATATCCAATTTGGACCGGCATTTTTAGAAGACCACTCTGGACAGATCGATGACGAAATAGGAATCGTTCAAGACATCAGTGCACGAACTAATTTGACTGATGCCGGGGATGATCAATTTGTTTTACTTGCACGAATTCAGTTTACGTCTACAACCAATGATCAGGTCGACCTAGATTTTGAAACGCCAAGTATTGGTCCTTATCAGGCAGAATTCTTGATCGAGGAAGCCAGCTTACAACTGACTGATCAAGCCGAGAGTCAAATGGAAACGATCAGCCTCGCGGAAGTGGAGTTCTGGGCTGTTCCCTATGATGCCAATGATGATGATATGATCAATTTTAGAGATCTGATGTTATTCGCATCTACCTATGGTACTAATGTCTCTAATTCAAATTCATCTCTTGCCTGGTTTATGGATTACAATCAATCTGGAACTGTGAATTTTCGAGACCTGATCCTGCTAGCATCCAACTATGGTAAATCGAAATTAAATAATCCTAATGTCACTTTTTCTTCCAGTTATCCCAATGCCTGGGCTCCACAAAATTTAATCGCAGAAATTGCTCTTCCAGTACAACCACAACAAGAAATCACGCCACTCACAATAGAAGAAGTGAATTCGACTGCGCAAGAAGCCATCCAAATCTATTCAGAAAATGCTACGTTGAATGAACAGCACATTCTCAAAAATGCAAAGTTCGAAGTAGCTGATCTCTCTGGAACGACCCTAGCCACAACTATGCCGGGATTGATTGTGATTGATGTCTCCGCGGCCGGATATGGTTGGTTTATCGATAAGAGTCCATGGGATCACTCGGAATTCAATGCTTTAAACTCAATTGAATTGCAGGCGATTGCCAATTCGAAAGCATCTCAACACATCGATTTACTGACTGTAATATTGCATGAATTAGGACATCAACTAGGACATCAACATGAAACATCAGGGCTAATGCATGCAAATCTCTCACCGGGAATCCGCCGACTACCTGATGGAAATTCCCATGCGGCAACTCATTTCGATGAGGAGAACCTGCACGAATCCGATCATTTTTTCAGTTCGCTGAACGATAATGATCTGCTGACATTTGGATAAGCTGTTCATTTTCCTCAGGAATCGGACTTCCCAGATATACCGTGTCACCGAGCGACGCAAGTCGCTGCATCATAAGAGTGGTGACTTCTTCTAATACTTCCCGTGAAGCACGCCGATCATAATAGTCGGAAAGATCAATCGGCTCTCCATACACAACAGAAGTATCCGCACGGGAATAGAATGGTGCTATCATATTTTTACCACGTGGGGAGTGATTGATATAAACGGGATACACGGGAACCTTAGAACGAAGCGCCAAAAAAGCAATGCCAGAATTTGCGTGTGCAATAGGTCGTGTGTCCTGAATGCTTCCCTCTGGAAAGACTCCAATCATGCCTCCCAGTTTTAGTTTGCGGAGTGCTTCACGCACGGGCACCACATCGCGACCATTGCGGTCCACAGGAATCGAATGCATGGCCTTTGCTATCCAGCCTACCAATCCAGGAAGTTCATAATATTCCCGCGCCATCAAAAAACTGATACAACGAAGTTGTTTCTGAGAATTGCCCAAATGTGAGTTATACCAAAGAATGAGGGGATCAGCCGGACTACGATGATTGGCAATGATAATTGCCGCAGAATCGCCAGGAAAAGGACAACGCCGATTTGTTTTGATTCCCCAAAGGCCAGGCGCATAAACACGCGCAATCGCAAACAAAATCCAAGCCTGCCAACCATCGGGAAGTTTGACAGCCTGATAGACTATGACTGATAAGGCGACCAACGTGTAAAAAATGAGTGTCAGGATGCCGATAAATTCTGGGTTCATCATCAATAATCATACAAAACAATATTGTTAAATACGAAACATTCAATACTAGTTTTGAAGTCACCAAATTATAGTCTGTAAAAAAAAAAGAAGGCAAGACCAACCCAAATAAACAAAAGAATACACTCTACTGCTCGATTGATGTCACGATTGTATTGGAAATTCGGGCCAAAAAATGACCATGTGGCTCCTGAGGTCGTGTCGTCAGAATTATCGCAGAAGCATGTAATTCAGGATCAATCCACAAAAGCGTACCAGTGGCACCACCATGCCCGTAAGCTGAATCAGAGAGTAAATCTCCATAATAATCGCTCTTGGTGGTAGTCACCATTTGCCATCCAAGGCCCCAACCTTTGCCTTGTCTTTCAGACGACGATAGTCCAGGGATTGTCGCTAATTGATCCTGCGTTGCTTTCAAAATGGTTCGCTGGGAAAAGATCTGCTTTTGCTGAAAGGCTCCCTGATTCTGCAGCATCTCAACAAGCTTTCCCAAGTCGGAAAGGGTTGTTAACAGCCCTCCCCAGGGCGCGCCAAAACCTCTCCAGTAGGGACTGTTCCAATCCCATCCTGGCTCAATATTCAGTTCTTCTGGAATTCGGATCTCAACAATTCGGTCGACTTTCGCTTGATCACCGGCATACCATTCTTTCGGGACCCCGAGCGTTGTATCCTTCATTCCCAGAGGTTCAAATAACACCTGCTCCAAATAATCAGCACACGAGCGACCAGTGATACGTTGGATGACCTCACTGAGAATGGCAATTCCCGTACTTTGATATTGCACAATTCTTCCCGGCGGTTCATCAGGAGAAAGCTGACAAATCTGTTTCACAAATTCGGAAAGCGGGGCGTTCGCAGATCGAAGCTCGCGGTTATTGGGTAACATGTCAGGCAACCCGGAAGTGTGAGTCATCAAATGCCGAATGGTGATTCCATGCTTGCCCGCACAGCCGAATTCAGGAATGAACTGCTTCACTCGATCCCCCAGAAGTAACTCTCCTTCTTCCAGTAGTTTGAGCACACCCAATACGACAATCGGCTTTGTGATGGAAGCGATTAAAAAGATGCTGTCTTCGCGAAGCGTATCTCCGTTGTCGTTGAGTCGCTGGCGCCCTTTGAAATAAACGCGTGATGTCTCTTCCACGCTAACCTGTAAAGCAATCGCAGGCACTTGGTCCGTGTCACAAAAATGATCGACCAAATTCTCAACAGCAGACCACCGTTCGGAATTAATTCGAGGCATTCATTCCCACAGTAATAAAACAGAGTGCAATTTCAGAGATAAAAAGCCACTTCCAGACTAATCACTACACAAGAATTTGGGAAGCAGCCTGTGAGTCTGGCTATAAAAAAAGCGAAAGCTGATACTGATCAGCCTTCGCTTTATATTGAACTTATTTGATAATTAATAGGGAATCTCTACATCATGCAGACGCATGAATTGGTTCAGCTTGGTTATTTCCAGCACATCCCGAATATCATCAGAAGGATTATAGAGATGAATTTCGATATCAAGTTCTCGCATCGAAGCCAGTAATCCAAGCATGCCACTGGGAATCAGTTTGACACCGGTTAAATCAAGAGCGAGCGTTTCGCAATCATGCTCTCTTACTAATTCCAGTAATTCATCTCGAATATCCTTCACACTAAAAGTGTCAAGAATGTCTCTACCACCAAAGCCTGCCACACAAAGTGGCCCTACGTGATAAACCTGGAGAATTCCTCCCTGTTGAACTGTCATAAGTCTAACATCCTTCATTTAAAGTAAAATGAGGCGAAGCTAAGAGAATAAAAAACAAAGAATAATAAAATTCACAAGCATGCTTCGCGTTTCAATTACAATTCACGGGAGTAGTATCGGCAATTTGTGTGCCAATGACGACTTCTATACAAAATATTTTCAATCCTGTATCACAACCCAAAGATTCTGTCTCTAAATCACTATAAAACAGGTGTTCTATGAATTTTCAAGCTCAAGATTATGAAGTTGTTATGAGTTCCCCCCAATGATCTTACTGCAGTAAAATACCTCAATCTGTTGAATTTTGAAACAGAGCAACCAGGCACTTGTGTTTTTTAAAAGGCACTTACATGCTCTGGATTTAATCAATCTATTTGATTCACATGTCATCATTCAAAGGAACCTTCTCAGATCAACGATGCGCACTGAAAGCACCTACCGCATTGACTCTTACCCCAGGTCTCACTCAATTGATTCAACATTCTCATGATTAAAAGATCCTAATACAAAAAATGTGCTGAATTGTGAGATTAATAGAATCCCTTTAAAAAATAAGCCCGCTATGCAAAACTGCATAGCGGGCTTGGGATTCGCGGGAATCCACAAAGTGTTCTCTATCAGACTTCGTCAGATTTTAATTTTGGTGTGAACTATTTTCTCTGAGTTTTATATATTTACCGAACACGTGCCTGGAAGGTGACCACACCCCCTTGATGACCTTCCACAGGCTCATCTACTTCAAATGTGAGGATCAAGCTGCCTTCCAAGTTATCTTCGACAACCAGACGTCCTTTTCGGTCCGACGTGGCACTATCCTGAATGTATTCCAGGCGTGGCGTTAAGTTGTCTATGATTTTGATTCCTTCTACATCAAAATCACCTATATTTTCGTATTTGATCGTGAAGGTAAGCACATCACCAGGTTCTGCATTTTTCTTATCTGCCATTTTAATCAGACGCAGATTACCTTCGGTTTTTCGTTTGTCTTCTAGGCCAATATACTCTTCAGGCTTAACTGCTTTCTTGGACTCATGAGCCGATCGCTCCCGAATCGCAATGACCGGAAATTGTGTGCGTGACCAAATCGCGGCTGCTTGCACCTGATACGCGATCCGTGCTTCATCAGACTGTCTAAATTGTCCGCCTGTAGCTGTGCCTGTATCCTGAAAAAGATTATTCAACTTAGTATGACCACTAACATAGGCTGTTTGGCCCACTGATCCTTGTTGTCGCTCGGTTTCAACACCACTGGCACGGGAACGCATACGAATGCCTTCTAATTGCTCCCGCTGCTTGTGTTGTGTGATGACCGTACGTGCTTCTAAACCAACACCATGTACTGTGTCTTCTGTGGTTGCCAAAGTGTCAACTGAAGTCCCGGACAATGGTGAACTGGCAGAACGAATGGCAGCAAACCGAGGTGCGTAAACGGCTACCCGATTCGATTTTTTGACTTCCTGTTTCCCTTTGTGGGTTTGGTATTCCACAATGGTGTCTTCAGTATCTAATCCAAGACGATTAAAATCATCGTAGTGAACCGGTTTTTCCCGATCTCCTCCGTCGAAGAGATATTCATCCGGGTACATTTGAACGACCGCGGGATCACTACCAACGGGTAGCACATAATCTCTCTCTACAGCAGGAGAAAACTCACAGTAGGGAGGCCGCGTTTGTGCCATGACAGGAGTGGGTTGATGATAGGCTATTTGTTGAATTGGAGATGGAGCAGGTACATTCTGCGCGGGAGCTGAAAGGCGAACTGCGCCTACATTCGCATCAACGTTGGCTTTCGTATCAAAGTCGGCATGTTGAACAGTCGGTGAATGTTCTTCCGTCTGCTTAGGAATTTGTTTATCCCAAGGCATGGAAACTGTGAAAGGTGATAGACTGGAGCAGCCATTACTGACGCTCAAAAGCACCATCATCGCAACCGCTGAGCAGAAACGCTGCATTTGCGATGCTCCTCTTTCATTTCGGTACGACAATTTTAGCACAGAATTTCCTTCATTCGACTGAGACGCTTTACAAACTTATTTTTTAGAGTGTCGACTCTTTAATTCAACAACAGGCGCACCATTCCCAAAAAAAGCGGGATCCTCTCCCTGGCTGAGCGGCAGGCGACCACCAATGCGCATGATCAACATTGGACGGCCCAGCAAATCCGCTTCAGCAATCAAATTTTTCTGTGGAGAAATCGAGTGCGTTGGCTGTTTTTCATATTGTTTCGGTACGGCTGACTGAGGTCGTTCGAGATAGACAACCTTAGTTACCATTCTGTTAGAAAGTACAAGCGCGATATCTTCCTGTGTAATACGCACCGGAACAGGATATTGTTCTGCTAACCCTGCAGGAGGATGTAGGCGATCGATTAATTCGATCGTAGGATAAATTTCTACACCAGGAAACTCGGGCATATCGCTGATTTTCAGGCGATATACATAACCGACAGCAAAACCAATAGAGGCGGGAGAGGCTTTCTGAATTGTCTGTTTCGGACCATTCGGATAGAAAGTGACGGTTCCTTTGGTAGGCAGAATCACTTTCATCGGTTGAATAAAGCCAGGTTGAACCTGTCCGGAGAGCGCTGCCCATTGACTGGCAACTCCCGGAGGCGTGCGCTGATTCAAAGGATGATAGAATTTATTTCCCGAATTGTATTGCCGCCCCCCTATCATCTGTTGAGACCAGGCAGAAGGTAACTCAATGGCAAAAACGATCATGGCCATTAACAAGGGCGTTAATAATCGTGATCGGTTTTGTCGTTTTAAAATAGTCATGACTAAGAAATTCTACAATCAAATGTCCTGAAGGATGACAGAAGATGATTTAGCCGGTGAGGTAAGACAAAAGTGGAGAGAAATGATGTGAAGCAAAAAGACAAGGGACGGCACTTCCTGAAGAGAATCCAGGAAGTGCCGTAGGGTCCTGAGTCTTTTAGTATCCTGGTCCTGGTCCCATTGTTCTTGGCCCCATTGTTCTTGGGTAAGAAACTTGACCGGGTGAATGAACCGGATGGCTTTCCGAGTATTGAACATACTTAACAGGTTTAGGCAGACTTGGTGCCGGATTCTGTTTGACATCCATTAAGAAGTGATCCACCGGTTTAGGTAATCTTGTTTTCGATACATTTCTAATGGTGTGAGACTTCAAGCTAGCCGGTCCACCCAATGGAAGATGAGGAGGGCCGGGAAGTCCGATCGGCGTTCCCGTTCTAGGCATACCCCAGACAGGTGTGGGTCCCATACCGGAAATTGGATTGTAAGCAGGTTGTCCGGGTGCTCCCATGCCCGCTACCATTGTGGGTGCGGGAATACCGTTAGATACTCCAATCGCATCTCCGGGGATCGGCATTGGAGGCATGTGTGCTCCTGCGTCACCATCGTAGGAAACCTGTGAAACCTTTTGGTTATTACCTGCAGGCATTTCGAGATCCATGTTACCCATACGGAGGACAGCCATAATCGTACCTCGACGACTTGCTTCTCGGACGGGATCAACACCAGGATCCAGACGTGTTGAAACCAGAGTTTCCACACCGGCAATCGCCAGTTCCTGGAATTTCTCTTCTGGTAAGTAGATAACTTTGGTGACAAAGTTATTGCTTTCTACCTGATCCAGATCTTCTGGAGTGATTTCCAGAGGAATACTGTTATGAGACAGGTAAGCATCGGTTGTAGGATGTGATGGATACACCTGCAACGAAGGATACAAAGCCGGAATCGACCGACCAGGAATGTCCGACAGTTTTAACCGGTAGGTTGCCCCCTGGTTAAAATTGTAACGCCCGGGTGCAGTAAGCTGGTTTTCGGCGTAGCCTTCAGGCACCTGCCAACCAACTTTCATACCTGCTGGCCCTACGAAACGGATTTGTGACGTCCGAGCAGCAAATGCACTCGCTGGCGGTGGAGCCAGCATTTGTAATACGCCAGGACCAGGCCCATCCACCATTGGCCCCGGTCGCTGCATCATTGCAGCCGGTGGCGCAACATACTCATTCTTTTGATTCATAATCTGTTGTCCGTCGGCTGCACAGCCTACGCAAACAACAACCAATGTGCCTAAAGCCAGGAAGTAGTACTTCATCATGACCCCTTGTTCGGATACCCCGCGACGAATTATGCGACTTGTTAAGTGAAGAACCGTTCATCGCAAACTAATGCGTCGATCCATGGGAATTTGGAACTGTCGACGTTCGGTTCAAAAAAGACTCAGTTTTCAGGTCGACCCAATGCCCGAAATATCGTTAAAATACAATTAGCACCATATTTAACGAACATACTCTGAGCTACACGGTCTGTTGACTGATACACCCCAGCCAACAAGAGGCAATTTGGTGGCCTCATACATCTGTTTTCGGATCATTGTGGTCTGAATCTTTGGTAAATTCGTTTTTTTCCGAACAATTATAACATGTTACGCATTTTAACTTTCATTGCTTGTCTCCTGTGTGTCGCAGGTTTCAATGACTTTTTTTCAATTTCTTCCTGGGCTGATTCGTCACAAGACAATACAGCTAAGAAAGATACAGCGAGTGTTTCTCAACGTCTGCTGGCATGGGCTGGACAAGAGCCAGATAAAAAAACCGCTCAGAAGGAGCCAGAAGGCCCCGAAAATAATTTGAAAAAAAACCCGACGTTGGCAATCGGATTACTGAAAAAGTCACGCGAAAAATTATTGGCCTACAGCTCAATCAGGGCACAGATCACTGAAAAAGTCGCAATTGGCCCCAAGCCTTTTGTGATCAACGGAAGCTATCTTCAAGGGAAAGATTTGAAACTACGCCTCGAGTTTCAAGTCCAAAGCCAGAAGAAAGGGGCAAAGCCCGTCGGAACATTATTGGAAATTTGCGATGGACAGGTACTTTGGACAGAACACAAAATAAAAGGGAACGCACGAGTCACCCGCCGCGATGTGCAGGCAATTTTACAACAAGCCGAATTGAACCCGAAATCACGTCCCAACATGTTAGTCGCAGAATTGGGACTAGGTGGACTACCTGGATTACTGGCTTCCATCGAAAAGAGTATGAAATTTGATAGTGTGGCTGAAAAAACAGTCAATGGTAAAACTTTAACCGTCATAAATGGCACCTGGAAAAACGAGTTTCTGGCACAGTTAAAAGGGGGAAATCCTCAGGCCCCTGTTGAACTACCTGCTTATGTACCGGATGCAGTGAAGATATACCTGGACCTCGAAACGCTCTTTCCACGCAGAATCGTATACCTCAAAAAGAATAAGGATACTATGGAAAGCATGGTATCGCTTAGCTTTACGAAAGTTACTTTGAATGCTCCTATCAGTGCAACGGAAT
>JAJDEK010000175.1 GCA_029259875.1 Planctomycetaceae bacterium | reverse complement strand
GTTCCGTAGCTTCCATATAAATGTATCTGTAGTCCAGGGCCAAACAGAACGGAACCACTTAAGTGGTAAATCGCATTGGCACCTCCCTCTAGTCTCGTTACGATTTGCAGACTTTCGGGGAGCGTTACATCAACTAAACCTTGGCTATGGGCTGCGGGACGTTGCGGTTCAAAGATCGAGCTTTGAGCAAAGACCTTTTCTGTAGAAGGTACCCAACGGCATAGTGTCTCGTGTAATATACCCAGCGTTAGAACGTTGTTTCCGCTGATTTCCTTATCCTGTCGCCAATGTAATTTTTTACTGTAGTCCCAGAACGAGTCATCGGCTCCCAGCACGACGACTTCGCGTAGCGTTCCCAGATACTGTTGTGAAATCAGTTTGATGACTTCCTGATTATATTTTAGACCAAAAGGGCTGGGGACGATCTGGGCAATCAAATCCGGACGGGCTTGAGAGACTTTGAGCATCTTTTGTGCTTCAGCCAGATTACGAGCCATTCGTGCTTCGGTTAGGACATGCTTACCTGCTTCCAGTGCCATACATGTGATATCACAATGTAGATTAGGCCATGTCCCGATCATTACTGCATCGATTTCAGGATCTTCAACTAACTCCTGCCAATGAGAATATGTTTGTGGAATGGCATATTTTCGAGCAACTTTTTCTGTTGAAGCAGGTGTTGAGTTTGCAACGCCTATAAGTTCGACATCTTCGATTGCTTGAAATCCCGGAATATGTCGACTTTTAGTATTTGCTCCCGCGCCAACAATTCCGATCCGAATCGTTTTTTTTCCCATTAGTGTACTTAGTCCCGATAGTCCAAGATGCATTTTCAGATTGAAAGAATGATGGCTAATCAAAAGTAAATATTTGCTGATGATTTGCCAGTTTCGTCGTAACCAGAGATTCTAACGAGCAGAATTCTGGAGGACCATTCACACAAAACAAACAATTGGAGGTTCCCCAAATTCTCATTGGAAATGTGTGATTTTGTGCCTTAGTTAACAGAATAAACGGCGAGTAATAAGGTTCGCATGTTTACTATGCGGCGGCTTTTTGCTGGGGTTCTGTCTGAACATGCTTCAATATCGTCTCAGCGGCTTGAGCAGAGGCACCAGGAATTACGGTTTCATTATAGAGAGAGAGGAGTTTATTCCGTGCTCGCTCCAGTGAAAGTGGGGTACAAAGCCAGTCACCGATGATGGTCGTAATTTTTTCGATGTCTTTTTTCGGAGATCCTGCGGAAGGAAATTCGGGCAGTAATTCTCGATCAGCAATTAGATTTGGTAGAGACATATATTTGCAAGTGATTAATAGGTTGGCCATAACGTACATTCCCCAGTGACTTCGGTAAATCACAACAGCGGGAGTTTTTCGCGCCAGCAACTCAAGGCTGACGGAACCTGAGACCATCAGGCAGCATTGAGCTGCTTCGATGATTTCAGAGGTCTTTTTCAAATAGAGCTTTATAGGAAGGTCAGTCGCTGCTTGTTGCTTCATAAATTTTGTGCAAAGTTCAAGATGGGCTTCTCGATAACAGGCGACAGGGAATACCGCACTCGGAAACTTTTGCGAAAGTTGACGTATGATGCGGAGCATTAACGGAAAGTTATAAGTGACTTCGCTGGTACGCGAGCCTGGTAAAATGCCCACAATTTTCTTCTCGGAATCAGCGAGTTCTTCCAAAGTCTCCTGATCTAAGGGCTTGGAGATGACTTCATCAAAAAAGGGATGACCAATGTAATCGACTTTCACTCCCCGTGATTCATACCATTGCTTTTCGAACTTGAGACCGGAGAGGACATAATCAATATTTTTGCGAACACGCCGAATTCTCCAAGGAGCCCAAGCCCAGAGTTGAGGGGGCAGATAGTAGAATACAGGAATGCCAAGTGATTTTGCTTTTTTAGCAACCCACCAGTTAAAGCCAGGAAAATCAACAAGGATCACAGCATCAGGACGTTCCGTTTCAAGATACGTACCGACTTGTTTGATCAAACCGATGAATTTAAAAATCAATGGTAGTACATTGAAAATTCCCATAACCGCATAATCAGTCAGACGCACTTCCAGATGGCAGCCAGAGGCTTGCATTTCTGGTCCGCCAAAAGCGGAGAAACGCGCATGCGGGCTACGATTCCGAATTTCCTGAATGAGGAGTGCCGTATGTTGGTCACCGCTGGGTTCGCCCACAGAAAAAAACAGGTGCATCTGAATATCCTATCCAATTAATCGATTCACAAATGAGGAATGAATGTCGACACTTTTTGGAGTTACTGTTACACGATTAGAAAGGAGCAAAGATCATATCCGCTGCTGAAATAATTATAAAAACAGCGTAAATTTATGCGGAATAACAGTTTTTGGTCAACCCCGCTTTAAGGAGTGAAAAACAGGTAGAAGAGTTGGGAAGTCACTTTGGGACATAAAAAAACTCCCCGAAAACATTTTCGAGGAGTTTTATCATCAAGCGATATTATGAACTACTGCCGGTAATTTGTCAGATCAAGTACCTCAGGCAGTATTGAGAAGGTCAATGACTATTCGGCGGCAGTCTCAACAGCAGCAGTTTCAACGACTTCCAAGCCAGGAACTGTAATCGATTTGATGAGAACAGTTGTGTATTTCTGGCGGTGACCGGTGTGCCGTCGTGAATTTTTTCGACGTCGCAACTTTTGGATTTCGAGCTTTTCGCCTTTTACTTCGGGTTCAACGACTTCTGCTTCCACAGAGGCACCTTCAATAGTGGGGGCACCAATTGAACTGGCTCCACCACCATTGGCAAGCAGAACACTGTCGAATGTAATCGCATCACCTTCGTTTGCTGTAGCACGGTAGTCGATCGTCAGGGTGTCCCCTTCCTGAATCGTATATTGATGGCTGCCATCTTCGATTACTACAAACATCCTCAAACCTTCTTTTCTTCTTACTCTTTGATCAATAATTTGCTGAAGTCGGATTTGTGACTCAAAAGCCAGTCCGAGTTATATTCAGAATCAATTGCGCAATGCCATTGATAATAGTTGATTAAAACCTTCTTAATCGTGCTCTACTAGTAGAGGGAACGACTCAAAGCGCAAAACCAGCGCTAATCATTCTCATAGCGAGCAGGGCATTGTAAAGCTTCACTTTTGAAATTTCGAGTCAGAAACGACTAGAAATTCACTTCATTTCCAATATCGTCATAACAACGCGCGATTAAGTGCTCCGGTTCGACATCTGTACGTGCGTTAATTATGATAGAGGTTGTGGCAGATTCTTCCAGGTTAGTGATGTCTTTACGACGTTTATTATTCAGATAATTTGCCACTGTTTCATGTACATTTAAAACGATCCGTGAAATCTTTTTCTTATTAATCGTTTTCATCAGCGTCCGCATCACTTCGATGGCCATACTTTCGGCCGTTTTTACCTGGCCTGTACCTCGGCATGACGGACAGTCTTCATACATACTTCTTCGTAGTGAAGGGCGTATTCGTTGACGAGTCATTTCAATGAGACCGAAGGGGCTGATTCGCAATACTTTGGTTCGAGCGCGATCCCGTTTTACGAGTTCGTTTAATCTTCGCTCTACTTGGCGGCGATGTCTCTCTTCTCGCATATCAATAAAGTCAATTACGATGACACCTCCTAAGTCACGAAGTCTGATTTGACGACTGATTTCTTCGGCCGCTTTCATATTCACTTTGAAAGCCGTTTTTTCAGCATTATCATCTGCACGGTAATTTCCACTGTTAACATCGATCGCGACGAGGGCTTCTGTCTGGTCAATGACAATCGATCCTCCGCCTTTCATGGGGACGTGTCGATTTTGAATACTGCAAATTTCATCATCAAGATTGCTGTCGTAGAAAATAGGATCGTTGCCACTGTATTGTTTTACCCGATCAACGTGCTTGGGAAGCACTACTTTCATAAAATCTCTGGCCCGTTGATAGGCTGTGGGCTCATCGATATAAAGTGCATCAATTTCCTTATTATAGATATCGCGAATCGTGCGGATCATCATGTCGCTTTCGGAGTAAATCTCCACCGGAGCGGGTAGCTTTTTGATGCGTCCTACGATTGTTCCCCAGAGTCGAAGCAGATAGTTTAAATCGCGTCTGAGGTCTTCTGCGGTTCGATCAATGCCAGCGGTCCGAACAATGAATCCGAGACCGGGAGGGGGAGCTAATTTTGTGAGGATCGTTCGTAGTTGTCGTCTGATGTCTTCGTCAGTAATTTTACGGCTGATTCCCACTCGTTGCAGTCCGGGCATAATAACCAGATAGCGTCCGGGGATACTAATATAGGTCGACAGGGTTGGTCCTTTATTCCCAATCCCTTCCTTGATGACCTGTACCAGAACTTCACTACCTCGCTTTAGGACTTCCTGAATCGGAGGTTTGTTGGCAACACTTCGTTCATTGACCCGACGGCCCTTTGGGTTTTTCCCCCGTGCAGGTTTGCCGTTTTCATCTGCCCCTTCGGTGATATGTTTATAGTATTGATGTTCGACGTCACTGACGTGTAAAAAGCCGTTGCGGCCTACACCGAAATCAACGAAAGCAGCCTGAATACTTGGTTCGATATTGACTACTTTTCCCTTGTAGATATTACCGACCAGATTTTCAGCACTGTTTCGTTCTACGTAAAGTTCTTCGAGAATACCATCTTCAACGATGGCGATTCGACTTTCCTCCGGCTGGAGGACATTAATCAGCATTTCCTTTTTCATGGAGTACCCTCTGTCGTTTGACACGACGAATCATGTATGCTCCATCAGTCGCTGAAGAGACGGACATTTTGCATGCAAACTGTATCCTTGCAATAGCGTTGTCTGTCTGTAACCTGTTGTATTCATGGAGAGTCCAGGAATGGGCAGGCCTCTTTGAGTGAATTGTCCTTGTTCGAAATGAAACCGGACAAATAAAATCAATGAGAGTTTTCTTGATGCGACAAATGAGTCGAACCACTTCCTGTGTGATGTCTCGAAGGAGCATTGATCCAGCTAGGGCAAATTCTTTTCTGCTTACTTTATCATCAGCGTTACCGGTAATGGATCGCGACTTGAAGAGTCGCACGTCATCACTGGAAAACTGGTATGCAGAACAGGTCGTCCCAATAGGTTCAGGGGTCCTTCGTTGACTCTGAAAGTGAGAAATTATAACCGTAGCATGCCATCTTAAGTCGGTTTTTGCCGCCTTTTGAACTACTTGTTGTAAAGTGTTGGTTCGTTTTTGCATGCTGTTACTGATGTGAAGAGGCAGGAAGCAGAAAGATCAAACTGGCTGGATACGAATTGTTAGATTCGTTTGCAGAGTTCTAATTACTTTCCTTATGCTGTTCACACACTGTCAATTTCAGGGTTAGGAAATGATTTACAATACATTTCGTCTTGATTGAATTAGTTCTTACTCGATCCACTCACCACCGAGGTGATATGGATAGCGGTTGATTTATTTAATTTCAAAATGGATTTCATCAACCACAAAATGTAAACGTTAAAATGTGATGATTAATACTGATCTGATTGATCAACATTAGCCAAGCGTGTAATGTGTTCTGTCTGCTTGTAGTGAGAAGGCAAGTTCTGTTTTATCAATGTTGATTACAGTGTTAGTTCTTCATCAAACAGGTCAGGACATATTTTATATAGTTCTCCTCTTAAATAACTTTCTACGTCACGGGCAATATCGATGGTCATCGCATGTGCGGCGATTTCTTCTGCCCGCTCGATTGTTAGATGTCGTATTACTTCTTTTACTTCTGGGATTGCGAGTGGAGTAGCACTGATCTGTCGAATTCCCATGCCAGTCAATAAAGGAATCGATTTCAGATCGGAGCTCATTTGACCACAAACAGTGACCGGTATATTTTTTTTATTTGCCGCGTCTACAACCATTTTAATGAGCCTTAAAATCGAAGGATCAGATGAGTTGTAGAGAGATGAGACAGCTGGGTCAGAGCGATCTACGGCTAGAGTATACTGAATTAAGTCGTTTGTCCCAATGGAGAAAAAGTCAACTTCTTCTGCAAACTCTTCAGCCAGAAGTGCAGCAGCAGGGACTTCCACCATCATTCCAATTGGGATATTCGGATTGAACTCCACTCCCCGTTCTTCGAGGTCTTCAAAGACATCGCCCACAATCATTTTTGCTTGTCGCCATTCCAATAGTGTTGAAATGAGAGGGAACATGATGCGTACATCACCATGTACAGCCGCACGAAAGATAGCGCGAAGCTGGGTTTTAAACAGAGGTAAGTCACGTAAGCTTAGTCTTAAACTCCTTAGCCCAAGCGCCGGATTCATTCCCTCTTTGGACAAATGCTTATAGCCTCTCGGGATCTTGTCAGCTCCCAGATCTAGAGTTCGGATGACAATAGGGCGATTTTTGGCCGCTTGAATCACACGGCAATAAGCATCGTAGTGGACTTGTTCAGTAGGTTCCGTGTTGGATTGTAGATAAAGAAATTCAGTCCGATAGAGACCAATTCCATCTGCGCCACGTTCTGTGCAATGTTCGACTTCATTGGGAAACTCAATATTACCCATGACATGCACGCGGGTTCCATCTTGTGTTTCCGAACGAATTTTTCGACGAGAAGCCAACCGAGCCGCCATTGATCGTTGGCGTTCGCCAGTATCTTTATATTTCGCGAGCGTCTCTTCATCTGGATCAATGATGATCTCGCCGTTATTTCCATCAACGATGACCATGTCACCGCCTGAGATGTCGGAGAGGAACTCACCTAAGCCAACGACAGCGGGGATTTCGAGTGCACCGGCGAGAATCGCAGTATGACTTGTACGCCCACCAACCTCTGTCGCAAACCCCAATACAAATTCTTTGGTGAGACTTGCCGTTTCACTGGGGGTTAAATTATTAGCGAGTACAATAATGGGTTCAGTGAGATTGGAAAGCTCTTCTCGTTTTTCACCCAGTAACTGTTTGAGAAGTCTTTTTTCCAGATCAATAATATCACTGGCTCGTTCTGCCAGATAGTTATCACCTAGGTGTTGGACCAGTTTGGTATATCTGCGGAAGACGCGGCTGGAGGCATGTTCCGGAGAGTAGCATTTTTCACGAATTAACGTTTCGATCTCTTCCCGAAGCCGAGGCGAACTGACCATTTGCAAGTGTGCTGCAAAAATGGCTCCATATTGTTTTCCCAGCTTATCTGATGCGAGCCGCTCGTTCTCAGCGATTTCTTCGCAAACAGCATCCATGGCTGAAGTGAGGCGTGCGATCTCCGTGTCAATCACGTTTACGCTCACGAATTGTCGCGGAATGCGAAAGTCCTCTGTCCCCAGAATAAGCGCGGGGCCAAAGTTAACTCCCTGAGAAACTGCAATTCCACGTTTAACGAGCATTTAATCAGAGCCTAATACGGCACTTTCTAACAGATAGGGAACTGGTGGGAAACCACCCAGTTGGTGTGCATGGGGGTCAATCAGATGAGTCAATCGTTTCTTCAAATTTTTTATATCCTGATTCAAAAAACGAAACAACTTCCTCGATGAGCTTGTTGGCATCATCTCCATTTGCCTCTAGAACGAGTTCAGTCTGAGGCATTGCCTTTAGCTCCAAGAGGTCATAGATCTCTTTGGCATTGCCTGACTGATCTCCATTAGAAATCTTAAAATCGCAAGGATAATTTCGGGAAATGCGAACAATCTCTGAAATCGGACGCAGATGTAATCCTTGCTTCATTTTGACAGTGACAACCTGACGGCAAACAGATTCTTGCATGGTACAATTGATAACTACTCAAGCAACCTGAAAACCAAACATGTTTCAATTAGGAATCATGGTGTTTTCAGTACGATTTTGTAATTACCCCTTTTCTCTTGACTCGACCAGCAATGAGCTAAAGCAGAACATGCTTTCTGTATTTCAGGATGCATGTTTGACTTTAGTGTCAGGTAAAACTGTGTTTGACTGGGTTCTCCCTAACAGCAACGCCTCGTTACTTAGTCCAGCTGGTTACTGTCAGCTTCGTTAAGTAATTCAACAATATCCTTAACATTCTTGGACTGTCTAAGAAATTTACAGAAGTTTTGATTTCTTAGGTGGCGGGAAATGTTTTCCAATCCGCGTAAGTGATCTCCCGGACGATCCAGAGGTGAGATCAATAAAAACAAAATATAAACATCTTCACCGTCTAGACTGGCGAAGTCGACACCTTCCGAAGAAAGGGCAACAGCAGCGGTCAGGTTTTCAACGGAAGAATGTTTGGTGTGAGGAACGGCAACACCGTTACCTATTCCAGTAGAGCCCAACTCCTCCCGTTTTAAAATTGCGGAGACAATGCCTTCTTCGTCCTCTATTGAGATACTGCCAGCTTTTTTAAGCCCGGCAACCATCGTACGGATTGCTTCTTCTTTAGTGGTTACATTCAATTCCGGAATGATGGCATCCGAAACCACGAAGTCTGTTAACTTCATGTATTCTTCCTTCTAACTACATCTGTAAAAAACTCAGTGTCTGCGATCTAAAGATGCAAGACGTTGTTGTAAACTGTTTCAGCTTGCAAGAACACAATCAGGAGCGAGTGTTTGCAAGCTGATAACACAATGATGATCTCATACATTTTTTCGTCAGTTGAGCAATGTTCTCAAATGACAATCAGGAATTATTCAGATTCAGATTCTGTTTCCGTGATCTCGCTTTCCGAGAGTTCATTCAGGGGACGGTCACGGCGGTGATCCTGAATTTTTTCCTTATATTTTTTAATTTGTTGTTCCATTTTACTCAACGCGGAATGAAAATTTGGTTTGATTTCATCTCCTTCCGCATGGGCAACAAAGTTGTGTTTATGTTCTGCGTCTACGAGAATTTCGACCCGATTCTGGTTTTGACCTTGGTCGATCGTTACTTGAATTGCAGTTACCCTCTCAAAGTACGTCAGCAACTTCTCAGACTTTTCAGTAATATAATCACGGAGACCATCTGAAACACTACCATGACGACAAGTAATCGCAACTTGCACTGACTGTTCTCCTGTTAAATAACACAATTGATCGAATGTGTACTTTTGTGAGTTTGTTTGGATTCAGCAATAGACGCTGATGCTAACAGATTCTAGCTGGCCAGGTCCAGCAATACCAGCCACTAATTGTTAACCTTCAGGTTCAAACATCAGAACCTTTTCCTGCTGAAATGGATTGGATATGATTGAAATCAGGCAGAATAAGGTATTGAATACGCATATACTAAGAGGTTTATTGTTTGACTTCGTAGATATCTGATGAATAAACAATCGTGTGTGGTTCCGGGTTTGATTGCTGAAATTACCCTTGCTGGAATATTGTGCAGTATTTGTTGAGGAAACCACATAAAAAAGTATCTGGAAGGTGAAGAACTTCCGGGATCTTGCATTTCCAGTGGGTTCTTCCCGTTTTGAAAAGAGTAAGTATTCCCATGATTACTTGCCTTAACTTGTTTAAGGTCATTCCTATTATTAGTAAGCTTAAGACAAGCGAAACTGGAAACAAATTTAGAACATAGATTCTGATTGTTACTTGGATTATATTAAAAGTTGAGTTGAGAGGTAAAAAAGTAGCAATGCCTACTTATGTTTATGAAGTAATCAA
>JAJDEK010000174.1 GCA_029259875.1 Planctomycetaceae bacterium | reverse complement strand
GTAAATCTGGTAAAATCGCTAAAACCGGTGAAGCGATTACATTGGAGTTAGTAGAAACGATCGATGTGCTGGCCGAACTAGGGACTCAAAAAGGTCATCGCTGGGTGATGGGCTTTGCTCTAGAGTCTCAGGATGCTCGTTTCAATGCGGTCCGCAAACTCTATAGTAAAAAATGCGATGCGATTGCCCTCAACGGCGTGAAAGCCATCGGCTCCTCTGAAAATTTTGTGGAAGTCATCGATCAAAGCCAGGAAATCGTTGCAACATACTCCGGCGAAAAATCCCAGGTGGCAGATTCACTCATCGCCTGGGTTCAAGAAAATATCGCAGGAAAATAATGTGAGAGTTCATGCTACTTATATAGTAGTAGAAACAGGCGTGTCTGTATCAAGGATTGGATTCAGAAGCTCCAGATACCCAAGTAAGACAATCGGTGCAACCCGTCCCATTAGCATAACCTGCCCTTGCAACTTCGACTGTCTTCACTAATCCTAACAGCCTGCTCCTTTGAGGCAGAAACACAACACACTTTGTTGAGTTTTTCCGACATGCCCTTCGTTCATGTGCTAGGTTTGAATAGTTAAGGAAATCAATATTTAGCAGAAACCATACTTTTGTTTGGTACGTCTCAATTCCCCCTGATTGAGACAATAGTCGTGAAAATGTTCCCGTTTGTTGATGTTCTTGGGTTTACTCGCAAACGGGAACAATTTTCATTCCAATCAGAAACCTAATGCCTTCTGAAAAAAAGCCATCACTTTTTTTGCGTCCGCTTTGCGCGCCGTTGATTCCTTTTTTAATAATACGACCTCCATTTATATATATAGATTTGTAGGTTGGTCATCATGATCGACATTCATCGGTTCAAAACAGATTTAATTGCATTAGGATTGCTGGCAGCCACAGTCTTTCTCGGACTGAGTCTCTTCAGCTATGATCCCGCCGATCCTCCTGCGCAACTGGTCTACCCTGTCCGTGATGCCGCTCAAAACCTGTGTGGAACCACAGGAGCCCATGCCGCTCATCTCCTGCGAACCGGCTTTGGAGTTGGGGCCTGGGGTATTTTTCTGGCATTGATTGTGATCGATATGCGTATGTTTTCACGTCAACAAGCCGTTGGCGCGGTGTTAGAGCTTTTTGGGCTTGCGCTGATTTTGGTCTCAGTCTGTATTGTCAGTCAAATGATGCTGGGTAACAACAGCGCTACACCTTTAATCGGTAGTGGTGGTTACATTGGCGCACTTGGTTTCTCTTTTTTGGAAGCAAAATTTTCTGTTGCTGGTTCCTTAATTTTGTTAGCTTCCATGTTTTTTGCTGGGCTATTATTAACAGCCGATACGATGCCAGTCCGATTTCTTTTTTCCTGCCTCTCATTTCCGTTTCGAGTTTTAAGCCGTGAACCTTCAGAATTGGACGAAGAGGCTGAAGAAGAATACGAAGATGAAGAGGACGAAGATGTTGTTGCGGAAGACGAAGAAGAAGAGGATGAAGAAGAAGTCGTTGCCGCTCCCAAATTGAAAAAAGCCAAAGTACGTAAACCAATCAAAGTTAATCCGCCAGCAGGCCTTCGCCTATCTCGCGAGCCTCGACCAATCGAGCAAAAAAAAAACAGCTCATATAAGCTGCCCGGGCTAGAACTCCTGGAAGAAGCGGAAAACTTTCCGTTTGAGCTATTAGCAAAAAAAGCGGAAGAAGCAGCCGAAATCCTGGAAAATACATTTGCGGACTTTGGCCTCGATATTCAAGTTTCTGAAATTGATACAGGTCCAGTTTTAACTCTGTTCGAACTGAACTTGAAACCCGGTTTGCGTGTTGCCAAAGTCACAGCATTAGCACATGACCTCGCAGTCGCATTACGCGTGCCATCAGTTCGAGTAGTGCCTTCCATCCCCGGAAAAAATACGGTGGGTGTCGAAGTTCCTAATGAAAAACAGGTCATGGTGCGTTTGAAAGAATTGATTGAAGCCTGTTCCGACGAAGCAGATCGCAATCGGATTCCGCTTTTCATGGGTAAAGACGTTAGCGGCCGCCCTCTGACCGCCGATCTGTCTAAACTGCCTCACTTATTGATTGCAGGTCGTACCGGAACAGGTAAGAGTGTCTGTCTCAACACACTCATTCTTTCGCTGCTGATGACACGAACTCCCAACGAAGTCAAGATGTTGATGATCGACCCCAAAATGGTGGAGTTAAGTGGTTACAAGCGAATTCCTCATTTGATGCACCCCGTGATTACCGATATGAAAAAAGCGGAAGCGGTTTTGGCGTGGGCTGTCGATAAAATGGAAGAACGCTACGACCTACTCGCTCGCTGTGGTTCTCGAAATATTGATAGTTTCAACAAACTCGGAAAACAAAAAATCTTAGAGCTGGCTGACATTGATCCTGATTCAGACGAAGCTAAGCAAATGCCAGAAAAAATGCCTTCCATCGTCATCGTTGCTGACGAAATTGCAGATATGATGATGACGTCAGGCAAAGATGTGGAAGCACACATTATCCGTCTGGCTCAGAAATCACGGGCTGTAGGTATTCACCTGGTACTCGCAACTCAAAAGCCAACCGTCGATGTCATTACAGGGCTGATTAAATCGAACCTGCCTGCTCGAATTTCTTTCCAGGTTGCCAGCCGCGGCGATAGTCGTGTGGTGCTCGATGAAAATGGTGCCGATGCTCTGCTTGGTAACGGTGATATGCTCTATCTGGCACCTGGAACCAGTAAACTGACTCGTGCTCAAGGGGCTTTTGTCAGTGATGAAGAAATCGAAAATGTAATCGACTTCTTTGGCGATATGGAACCAGAATACAGCCCTGAACTGGCTCAAATCACCGCTGCGAACTCCAAGAAAAACAATGGTGGTGATTCTGATCGTAAAGAAGACAGTCTGTACAATGAGGCGGTTGAAGTCGTCGTTCGCGAAGGTCGCGGCTCTGTTTCTCTGCTACAGCGAGCTCTTGGCGTAGGCTATGGTCGAGGTGCCCGACTGATCGATTACATGGCAGAAGATGGTATTGTCGGTGAATATAACGGCTCGCAAGCACGTGAAGTCTTGTATACAATCGATGAATGGGAAGCCGCTAAGCAGAACGACTTCCAAGACGATTATGAAGAAGAAGAATACGAAGAAGAGTTCGTATAACGCGGTAATTCACCCTGCTCTTCTTTACTTATTGCTTTAAAAGACGTCTGAAATTGGGATTTCTGTTTGACTACGACAGCCGCTCTGCTTATGATCTTCCCAACGTAAAGTGCGTTTTCAAACTTTTTCACTTGATTTGAAGGTCTTTTAGTTCATGCTGCCTGTTTTCAATATCGTCTGCGTCAGCAGCATTATTATTATTTGCAAAATTACAGGCTCCCTATGACTTGAGGATCATTATCAATTTAACAGATTTTCATAACCTCAGGTCACAACCTGAGGTTTTTTTATTGCATTGACCAAGACTCATCAAGGACTGTGTTAAGATTACCTGAAAGAGAATAACAGGAGATCGTTTCATAGCACAAGACGTTCGTTTTCAGCGTGAATTCGGACACAATACAGTGGACTTCAACTAGCGACTCTCCCATTTTAACAGAAAAAGAAAGCCCCTACGATGGCCCGAATTCAGATGTATGACACAACTTTGCGGGATGGCAGCCAGGGAGAAGGCATCAACTTCTCATTGGAAGATAAGCTGCAGATTACCACAAAGCTTGATGAAATGGGCTTCGACTACATTGAAGGCGGCTATCCCCTTTCGAATCCCAAAGACACGGAATATTTTCAGCGCGTAGCGGAAATGGACCTGAAACATGCGAAAGTGACTGCCTTTGGAATGACACGCCGGAAAGACATCGCCGCCAAAGACGATGTCGGTATGCAGGCACTCCGCGATTCCCAAGCCCCCGTTGTCACCATCGTTGGCAAAACCTGGGATTTGCATGTCACAGAAGTTCTAAGAGTGAGTCTCGAAGAAAATCTGGCCATGATCGCCGATTCGGTCTCCTTCATCAAATCATGTGGACGTGAAGTGATCTATGATGCCGAACACTTCTTTGATGGATTTCGTGCCAACCCGGATTACGCTTTAAAAACGATTAAAGCGGCTGCCGATGGTGGCGCAGACATCATCATCCCCTGCGATACCAACGGTGGGAGCCTACCTGAAGTCATCACCAAATATATCGACCTTGTTCGCAGTGAGTTGAAAACGCCACTGGGAATCCACTGCCATAATGACTGTGATGTGGCAATTGCCAACTCACTCGCAGCCGTGGAACATGGTGTCGTACAAGTTCAGGGAACGATCAATGGAATCGGCGAACGCTGTGGCAACGCCGATCTAATCAGCGTGATTGCCAATCTGGTAACAAAGCAGAAAGACTATTCCGTTCTGCTCGATAACAACTTGCACAATCTAACCGAACTATCGCGCTATGTTTACGAATTGGCCAACATGAACTTTCGCTCCAGCCAACCGTTTGTTGGTAGTAGTGCCTTTGCACACAAAGGTGGCATGCACGTTCACGCCGTCAATCGCATCGCCAAAAGTTACGAACATATCGAACCGGAAGTGGTCGGCAACCAGCGAAAAGTTCTCGTCAGCGAGCTATCCGGTCGTTCTAACATCGTCGCAAAAACGACAAAGTATAAACTTGATCATGACCCAGAGCTTCTTACCAAAATCCTGGAGAAGGTTCAGGATCTGGAAAACATCGGCTATCAATTTGAAGCGGCTGAAGCCTCGTTTGATCTGCTCGTCAAAAAAGTCGCAGGAACATTCACTCCGCACTTCGAAAAGATTCATTATCGAGTGAACGTCGAATCAGATGATACCCACGAACCGCTTACGGAAGCCACCATTAAACTGACTGTCAACGGACAACAGGAACACGTGGTTGGTGAAGGAGATGGCCCTGTCAACGCATTAGATACGGCTCTTCGCAAAGCACTCTGCCCTGCTTATCCCGCACTCGAAAAAATGCATCTGGTCGACTACAAAGTACGTGTCATCAACT
>JAJDEK010000173.1 GCA_029259875.1 Planctomycetaceae bacterium | reverse complement strand
TCGCAGCAAACCATCGATACGGTAACGCACAACTAACCCGGATTCATGAGGTTCGATATGTACGTCACTAGCCTGCTGCTGCAGTGCTTCGATTAGCAGTTCGTTTACGAGACGAATCACTGAAGCTGCTTGAGCCATGTCGGCCAGTTCACCATGTTCTTCAGAAACTTCTTCGAGCAGCTCGACACCGTCTTCAGCAGATCGCTGTGAGACCAGTTCGTTAATGGTGTCACCACCAACGCCAAGATTATCCTTGATGAGTTCCACAACATCATCGTGCAGTGCAAGCACTGGCTCCAGGATTTGACCGCTCAACGAACTTAATTCATCGATGGCTTCAAAATCAAACGGGTCAGCTGATGCCACCAGCACACGACCATTATTTCGTCGCAAAGGGAGCAAAGAATGTCGAAAAATCGGCGTCGCTGGAAATTGAGAAAGTAGCTCAGTATCAACCTGAAAGTCTTTCAACTCAAAGTATTTCATGCCCAGTTCATCGGCGAATACTTTGAGCAGATCTTCTTCTGAGGCTAGCCCCATTTCCAAAACAACACGGTCTAGACGATGACCGTTCGCCGACTGCTGTGCTAACTGCAACTGGCGTTCGTCAAGGAGTCCACGTCGTTGGAGAATTTCACTGATTTCCATGGGGTTTACGCAATAGCAAAAAGAATCTTAAGGAATGGCATCATGGTAACTTAGCGACCCCGGCTACGATTCGAGCGATTGCCGCCTCCTCGAGTGCCACCATCACTTCCAGGAAAGCGAAAACCACGCGAGGTACGACCATTTGAATTCGAATTTCCTCCTGATTGAGGAATTCCCATCCTTTCGCGCATTCGCTGCTCAAAAAATTTGCGAACTTCTTCGTTACGATTATCTGTATTCGAAGGGGAAGCCGGTTGGTTCGAGGAATTCGTCTTCGGATCGGATGTTTTTTTCCGAGAATCGCTGCCCGTTGTGCTGACAGAAACGTTGGGCAATAGGGAAGTCAAAGCATTCTGAATTAAGGCAGAATTAGCGTTGTTTAATGTGACAACACGTACTGATTTTCGTGACATTTTAGCAGAGTAATCCAACTCGCGAACCAGAGATTCGATCTCTTGAAATAGTGAATCGCTGGCAGAGACCAACAACTGATTCGAATTTTCGTCAACACTGACAGCAAGTCGGGCTTCAGCAGGTTTCGCAGCCGATGAATTCTGCTGGTTTCGCCCTCCCATCATTGCGGCAAAGGGGTTTCCTTTTTGTGACTTATTTTGTTGCTGAGGGGCTTGCATGTAGTCTTTGTAGAGTTCTTTGACAATGTTTGCCACTTCCTTAACGGAAGCATACTCTACAGGGATAATTCCTGGTGAGCGATTTCGTAGTGAAGCAGGCAGTTCTGATGTGTCGAGAACCTTTAACATCTGTTCTACCGAACGGACTTTATCAGGAGGCCCTGTGACGTAGAGTGCATTGGACCGTACTTCAGGAATGATCCGCAATGTTTGAGGTCCCATGCCTAAAGTGGACAAGCCAGTCGCATCCATCAGGCTACCACCAATCGATGATAAACCACCAAACATACCTGAGCCTGGTGCCATATCTGATACGGAACTGGTGGGAAACAGGCTTTCCAGCATCTTAGCAGTCGCCGTTGCATCTGCGGAGCGCAGATAAAAAACCGTCCATTGATTTTTGGGTGGTATTGCCTGGGTTAAGGCCTCAATCATTTGCTCTAGTCGATTCAATGCTTCCAAATCGGTAGATGAAATAATCAGGTTATCTCCGTTGGTTGAAATAGCCACGGGCTTCTTTTTGACTGGTTGTGCGGGAGCTTCCGTCGACTTCTTCTGATCTTCCTGTTGAGATTTCGCTTTATCATTAGTAGTTTTCTCGGAGTCGGTGTTTGTTTGCTGCTTTATTTCTCCCTCCGATTTTTGCTGACTTGCTGTAAAGAAAAACTTCTGTGTATCAGGCTCTGGTGTAGGATCTCTTAGTTGAATCGGACGAGTAAGAGGTGTGCCCGTACTTTGAGTTGGTGAACGAAAACCGCGATCTCTAACCGGAGCTTTCTCTTCTCCCAATATTTTTTCGCGAATTAAAGAATTATCTGAAGGTACTACAATTCGGATCGGATTTTCCTCACCAGAAGAAGCAGACCAAAGCTTATCAATCAACTGCAGAATTTCTTTTGAGTCTCGGCCACCAAGAGGAATCGTGCGAACAGGGCTATTGTCTCTTACCTCATTTGCTTTTCCAGAACCATCTTCACCCAATTGTGCCAACACAGTTTTGATTTGAATCACCTGATCTGGTGAACCACGTACCAGCAGACGGCGGCCCAGCAAGTCTGCTTCAATAGTGGGAGCATCATTACCGTCTCGCAAAAATAGCGAACGCAAGGTTGTGGTTGCAGAAATAGGATCAAGAAAACTGAGATTGATCACGGAAACTGACTGACTGCCTCCCTCGCCATCTAACTGACGAATCATCTCGTCAATTTTTTTGTGTTCTTTGAGTGTCGCTAAAATATGAATTTTGCCGTTGCGGGCATCTTCATTCACAACTACGCCGGGAATCATGGCATCTAAAGTCTTAGTGACTTCGCGCGAGTCGGCTGAACTAATCGAATAGACTTGGAGAAACGGTCGATGCCCTCCCCCTGCTACCAAACCTCCTAAACTGTCTTCGTCAACGTCAATCGATTTAATAATTTCTTCAGCAAGTTTGATTTGAGTCGGCGTCGCTGTTACCAATAGACGATTTGTACGAGGGTCTGCTGTCACCTGTGTTGATTTGGCCGTCGTTGTCGGTTGTGGGGTGCTCTTACTACTACTACTACTGCTGCTACTGCTACGTCGTGACCGTGATTCATAATAGCGTGCCATGATGGCACTGGAACTCACATTTTGTGTTGCCGCGGGGAGTCCAAATTGATTACGGACAATTTTCTCTGCTTCAGAGGCATCAATATACT